>CAYQOD010000155.1:0-5246 GCA_964419065.1 uncultured Thermodesulfobacteriota bacterium
CGTCCCCATGGGGACCTCTACTAAACCTATCTGTTCCACGCGCCCGGCCAGGGCAAAGACCGCGGTCCCGGTGCTGGTGGGTGTCCCGATATGTCTGAACCACTCCCCTCCCTGCTTGATAATGCGCGTCACCAGGGCAAAGGTCTTTACGTTGTCCACCACTGTCGGCTTCCCAAACAGACCATATGCAGCTGGGTAGGGGGGGCGAGGTCTGGGCATGCCTCTCTGCCCTTCAATAGAGGCAATCATCGCCGTTTCTTCACCACATGCAAAGGCCCCTGCCCCCCCTACCAGTTCGATATCAAAGCTGAATCCGGTGCCGAGGATATCCTCCCCCACGACCCCGATCTCCCTGGCCTGGGCAAGGGCCTCCCGCAATCGTTCCATCACCAATGGATACTCCGCCCGCGTATAGACAAAACCTTGAGAGGCACCGACGGCACGGGCGGCGATGACCATCCCCTCGATAGCAGAATGGGGATCGCTCTCCAGGACTACCCGATCCATAAATGCCCCGGGGTCACCTTCATCGGCGTTGCAGATGAGGTATCTCGGCTCCGTTTCCATCTGGCGACAGAGCCACCACTTCGTGGCGGTAGGGAATCCTGCACCACCCCTGCCCCGCAGCCGCGCCTCTTCTATCTCTCTGATGAGCTCCTCGGGTGCCATCCCCAGGGCCTTTTGGAGGGTGAGATACCCCCCCCGGGCCAGGTAGTGCTCGATGTTCAGGGGGTCGATATAGCCGCAGTTTCGGAGCACCAGCCGCTGTTCGATCTCGAAGCGGGGCATCTCGGGGATAACGGGGGTCCCATCCTCCTTGAACTCCACTGTGCCCAGGGCCAATTCCAGACAGGGGTCATCGCCCAGGACAAAGCCCTCCACCAAACGCTGGACGTGTTCGTGGGTGATAGGGCCGTATAAGATGGGGGGCAGACCGGATGCTGGGTTGTGGATGATGACGAGGGGCTCGGCAAAGCAGAGGCCCATACATCCTACCTCGATGATATGGACCTCAACGCCTGCCTTCTCTATCCTCTCGTGAAAGGCCTGGAGGGTGTCTATAGATCCTGCGGCCCGGCCGCAGGTGGGGGTGCCGATGCGAACGGTGAGGAAGCGCTCCTCCAACTCATCCCGCTTCTCCTGCGCTTGTCGTCGGAGGTCATTGAAATTCCCCTTCACCTGCCTCTTCCTCCCCCTTGCTCTTTGCAAATCCCAATCCTGCCAGTACCTCCTCTACCTTGAAGGGGGTCATCTTGGCATGAATGACATCATTGATCACCACCACCGGTGCCTTCGTGCAGCAACCGATACACCCCACCCGGTCCAATGACCACTCATGGTCCGTGGTTATATCCCCTGCCGTGATATCCAGCTCCCGCTCAAAGGCATCCAGGATGAGCTGCCCCCCCATGGCATGACAGGCCGTCCCCAGGCACGCCACGACATGATGTGTGCCGTACGGGATGAAGCGAAACTGATTATAAAAGGTGGCCACACCATAGACCTCTGCAGGAGAGATCCCCAAATGGTGGGCCACCTCTTCCAGGGCCTCTTCAGAGATATAACCCATCTTCTGCTGGACACCCTGCAGAATTTGCAAGAGAGAACGTCTCTGCGCAGGGTGAGGGGCCAGCAGCTCCTGAAGTTCCTCTGCCACCCCTCCTTTCACTTAGCTCCCCGCCAATTCGGGTAGAAAGGAGGAGATACCCGCCGCCTCGCGGGGGCCGACGACGATCTCCCATCCAGGGAGTTCGTCCTCCAGTTCGCCCTTGATGCGGGCGAGGAGCCCAGGGATGACGATCTTTCTGTTTGTGGTCTTCCCTTCTATCCCGCTCTTCTTGATGAACGTCCCTGCCGTCTCTCCGTTGAACTTGCCGGTAGACCACGAGGTCAGCACGCTCAGCCCCTCGGTGTCCTGAATGGCGAGATAGGCGGGGACTTTGGTCGCCTCGATCTCATTGGCCACAGAAAAGTAGGTCAGGGCGAAGTTCGTGGTGATGAGGACAGGGGATCTATCAGTCGGTTGATTGATCTCGTAGATCTTCGACTCCACCGCCATGGGGACTCGGGGGTCGGTGTAGATGTTCATCCTGAGGACCAGGAGCGGGAAGAGAACCTCCTCCCGCAGATCGGACAGGACGATGATCCCCGCATACCTGGTGAGCAGGGCGGAGGCGATGCCCAACTCCTTCTTGGGATCATCCGCCATCAGGCAGGGGAAGGTGATGGTGGGATACCCCAACGGCCTGAACCCCTGCTTGAGGGCTGCCCTGCGGATCAAGATCTGGTCCCTCACCGCATCCCACGGCTTACGGGAACCAGGATCCAAGACCAGATCCTGAAGCCCTGCCTCCTTGAGCTTATTGGTGAGGGGGATGATCTTTTCCAGCCCATCGGCCTTGACTGCCAGCGGTACCCCTGCTCCCCCTAGCTTGTTGATGGCCTCATCGATATTCTCCTCGGTGACGGCATAGAGGAGGGGTCTGCGCTCCGTGCCGCACGCCTCCAGGCCCGCCAGGAGGGCATCGATCGCATCGGCCATCAGGACAAGGGGCGTTCCATCGGCCATCTCCGCGGCCTTCTTCACCAGGGAAGCGAACTTTCCCTTATCGCCGGAGGCACACTGCAAGGCAGCCAGGTCGGCCTTCAAGGTGCGGCCGATCCAGATAAATGTCATCTCGTCTATCGCCCTGATCTTCCTCTCGATCTCCTTCTCCTCCTCTGTATCGGAGATGAGGACACCGATGCCCGGCGGATGGAAGAAGGTCTTCTCATGGCGATACATCACCTCTTCATCACCGATCACCAGGGCCTTATCCCCGGCCCCGATGGTGACCGGCCTGATGGGGGGGGCAAGGAGCTCTTCGATCTTCTCTCGCACATCATCGTGCAGATGCGGGCAGGCGCTCACCGCCGCCCCCCCTGTGGCCAACTTCATGGCGAACGCAAAGCACGTGGGAAATCCACATTCCTTGCACCCCGATTTCTTTGGCAGAAGCTTTACCAGATCTGTACCCTTAACGGCCATGGCAATCCTCCGTTATCTTGCCTAATGATTAGCCCTCTTTCGCAATTCGCTCTTCCAGCTCTTGTTGGGCCTCACCGGTGACCCACGGATGCCCCTTTTGACTCAGCCACTCGCCCAACGCATTGGGGTCGGTAGTGTCCTCTTCTGTAGCGATTTTGTCGTAGAGGTCCTCGGGAATGGCATCCTTGAAGCGCTCCTTGACCTGTTTGGGCAGCCAGACCACCCGCTTCATCCCGCCGGTGTACTGGAAGAACTTGGGCGAATGCATGTACTCCAGGGCCATGCCGCACATCCCCTCTACCTGTCTCCCCCCGCTGGCCTCTCCGGCCATGGTCGAGAAGGGCATCCCGAGGGGGGTATCCCCCTTATAGTCCCGGTGCACGATGCCGAAGGCGTCCACCTCGGGAATGTAGAAGTAGAGGGCCTGGAAGCAGCCGCACGATGTGTGGGGGTATTCAATAGCGCTATGGATCCACACCTGTTGCACAGACCCGAGGGACCGCTCCTGGATGGTTTGGTCCGTGCCGCTATACTCCCCTTTAAAGATGCTGATGGTCTCACCCTTGGGCACCTGAAAGATGGGCCCTTCGGGGTCCATCTTGGAGGCCGCCCGGCCATCGAACCAGTTGATGGCCCCGCAATTGGCGATCCGCTGGGGGGTGATGAGGCAGCAGTGGGTCGGGGCAAAGCTCTGACAGAGTACGCACCCGTAAAATTCCTCCACGTCCTCCTCCTTCAACCCCCTGGCCCGGGCCCGCCGCTCTTCGTAGATCTTGCGGGCCATCTCCACCTTCTCCTTGACCTTCGCCTCCTCCGTATAGAAGGTGACCTGCATCCGCTCGATGATATCGATGTCCGAGGTAAACTCGAAGATGAGGATCTCCCCGAACTCCTTGAGGGAGGTAAGTCCCTTCTTGAAGGCATCCTTGCTGATGCGATACCAGATCTCGTCCTGCTGGTTCATGTGGTAGATGCCCTCAATGAAGTTGGTGAAATCGTGCAGCCTGCGCTCGACAACGGGCTCCATATCCTTTTCCAGCTTCTCCCCTGCCACGAAGATCTCAAGGAAGAGGGGGTAGCTGCCTTCCTCCTGCATCCCATTCATATCCGGTCCTACTACCTCAACCTTGCCATCCTCTACCTCATCAATCCCCTTCATGAGGACCAGCTCCGCCTTGTACTCCACCTTCGGACCCCCGAACTCCACATGGAGGTCCTCCTTTCTCACCCTCTCACCTTCGTATTGAGGTCCTATATCGACGTGAAAATCAGGCATATTTCAATACCTCCTTAGACTATTCTTTTTCTTATTTCAAACCTTTGATAAGCTCCTCCAGCAGCGCCTTCCATTCCTCATCTTTTCGGTAGTTGGGCAGCGAAAAGGTCGCATTGGGGTAATAGTATTTGCACAGGGTTATGGTCTTCAGATGGGGGGCAAAATGCTTCAGGGTCGAGAGCCCCTGGTTGCCCAGGTCGGTCCTGATCCCCCCGAAGAGGACGAAGTCATGACACCCCTCACCTTTTACCCCTTTCCACTCCGGGTCTTTCAGAGAGTTGATGATCTCGATGAGATCATAGGTGCTCTCAGGGGTGACCCCCAGCTCCAAGAGCCTCTTCTTGGTGTGGGCGGTGGCGCAGATGGGGATCTGCCCGGCCTTGGCGATCTCTACCAGATATTCGATAAAGGGCCGTCCATCGATCTCCACCTCCAGGGCCCGCGGTCCTATGACCATGAGCGGCCGTTCTGCCTTCTTGATGATCTTGGCCAGGGGTGTGGCATCCTTCATCTCCGTAGCCCCCTTGACCCCTGTCAGGATATTCACGAGATGTTGTGGGTGTGGCATTTTCTCCCCTCCTTATCTTTAGCGAATGGTTGCCTCTACCGGGACCTCTGTCTCATAGGTCCCGATGAGGGTCGGCAGGGTCAACGCGGGTTTCGGCTTCCATCCCTTCTCCTCCAGGAACTGTTTGACCTCCTTCTTGAAGAACATGGGGATGTCCCGTTCAGTCCTCACAAAGTGATGGAGGTCATCGGGCAAGGTGCCGAAGAACTTCTTGTACAGGTCGATGTAATGATTGAGCTTTATTTGACGGCCCGGCTGGGTGTCGTTCTTGCGGATGCAGAGCTTTGCAATGGTCACCATGGCCCGCTCCTTGGACTCCACCACGATGGCCAGGTGCTCCGGTGAGGGCTCTTCGGTGTCCACCAACTCCTTCT
>CAYQOD010000156.1:0-5212 GCA_964419065.1 uncultured Thermodesulfobacteriota bacterium
GATGATCTTTATCCCCTTCCCCACGATGATCAGCTCCATCCTCATGGGCGGGGGTTGAAACCCCTCCAATCCGTCTCTGATCTCCTCAGCCCCGAGGCCCAGATGGGAGGCAGTTGCCGCTGACGCCAGGGCGTTATAGACCTGATGCCCTCCCATGAGTTTCAAGGAGATGGGGATCTTTCCCATGGGTCCCTCTATCTGAAACGAGAGCTCCCCGTCTTCCATCGTCTTTATATCGGTCGCCACCCAATCGGCGGGACCCCTTATCCCGAACGATGTCTTCGCCCCCCTGAACCCCTTGCTCAATTTAGATACCCGTGGGTCATCGGCGTTAAAGATAAGCCTCTTGCCTTCGTTCATGACCTCTAAAAGCTCACCCTTGGCCTCCATAACCCCTTCGATGGATTCCAATCCCTCCAGGTGGACGGGGCCGATATTGGTCAATATCCCCAGATCAGGTTCCGCTATGTAGGTCAACCTCCGTATCTCCCCTCTGCGGTTCATCCCCATCTCTACGACCGCGACCTGGTCCTGGGGGCCCATTTTTAACAGGGAGAGGGGGAGCCCGATGAGGTTGTTAAAATTGCCTGGATTCTTCAATACCGTATACCGCTTCCCCACAATCCTGGCCACCATCTCCTTCGTGGTGGTCTTGCCGTTGCTCCCGACAACGGCTACCAGGGGTATGGGGTGTTGCTTCCGCCAAAAGCGGGCCACATCGCCCAAAGCCTGGAGGGCGTCCTCCACCTTTATCACGGGGATGGCCGCATCAGGGATCCGTTGGATATACTCCTCTACCACCACTCCCCTCCCCCCCCGTGCTACCGCATCAGCAATAAACTGATGTCCATTAAACCTCTCCCCGTGCAAGGCGAAGAAAAGTTCCCCTTCCCTGATGGTTCTCGAGTCAGTGGAGGCCCCTATGAAAGAGGTCTGCGGGTCACCCTGCAGCAGGGCTCCTCCGGTGGCCTCCACGATCGCCTCCACCGAGAGCATATCCTTACCTGCGCTCATCCCGTGGCGCCTCTCGTCTCCAAGGCCCTCCGTGCCTCCTCACGGTCGTCGAAGTCACGCCTCTCCTCCCCCACTATCTGATAGTTTTCATGTCCCTTCCCAGCGATGAGCACTGCATCCTGGGGGCCTGCCAGGGATACGGCCTTGTTAATCGCCTCCCTCCTGTCAGGGATAATCAGGTAGCGATGAGGATCAACTCCCCTGGCCCCCACCTCTATCTCCTCGATGATCGTGAGGGGGTCCTCGGTGCGAGGGTTGTCGGAGGTAATGATGGCAATATCAGCCCACTGTACACCGATCCTCCCCATGGGGGCCCGCTTACTCCGATCCCTGTCCCCACCACAGCCGAAGACAAGGATCAATCTCCCCTCGACAAACCCCTTCACCCCCCGTAAGACATTTTCCAGGGCATCAGGGGTATGGGCATAGTCGACGATGATCCACGGTCTCCCATTTCCGACCCGCTCCATCCTCCCCGGAACCATGGGGAGCGCCTCAATCCCCCCTCGGATGGTCTCCAGGGGGATCTCCAGGGCGATACCCACTGCCGTTGCTGCCATGACGTTATAGAGGTTGTATTCACCGATGAGGGAGGTCCCTATATCTACCTGTCCCGCGGGGGTGACGAGGATGGCCTGTATCCCCTCCAGTGAAACCGCCTTGCGCAAGGCACTCACATCCCCTCGGTCGAGGCCGTAGGTCATAGACCGCAAGGGGGGCAGTTCTCCCTGAAAACCCTTGAGCAGGGGGTCGTCCAGATTGATGATGGCCCAGGGTACTTTCTCCGACTCCATCAAGATCTCTTGGAAGAAGCGCTTTTTAGCGGCGAAATACCTCTCCATGTCCTCATGATAGTCGAGGTGTTCCGGGCTGATATTGGTAAAGATCCCCACATCAAAGTGACATCCCCTCACGCGCCCCTGATCCAAGGCATGGGAGGAAACCTCCATCACCGCATACTCGGCCCCGCTCGTGATCATCTCGCGCAGCAATCGCTGCAGATCATAGGATTGGGGAGTGGTGGTGGAAGCAGGGAGATCCTTCTCCCCCAGCCGGTAGTTTATGGTCCCGATCACCCCCACGTTCCTCCCCGCACGTTTGAGGATCGATTCTATCAAATAGGAGGTGGTGGTTTTCCCGTTGGTCCCTGTTATTCCCACGAGTTTTATCTCCCGTGAGGGGTGCGAAAAGAACTCCGCTGAGATCTGAGCCAGGGCCTTTTTCGTATCCGCCACTACCACCAATGGGACCTCAGGGGGATGTGGAGGGATCCTCTCAACGACGATGGCCCGTGCCCCCCCTTTGGTAACTTCATCTAAAAAGTGGTGTCCATCATTCCTCACACCCCTGATGGCCACAAAGAGATCCCCCTCCTTTACCCGACGGCTGTCGTACGAGATATCCCCAATATCCGGATCCGCCTCACCCCTCCATTCTATCACGTCCAATGAGCGTATCAGCTGGGTCAACTGCATGATCTTCCCTTTACTTGGTGGGGGCAAATTTCAGGAGGACCTCTCCCCCCTCCTGCAATGCCGTCCCCGGCTGCGGCCTCTGGTCTACCACGATCCCACTTCCTGTCAACCTCACCCTCACCTTTTCACCGTCTAAGTGTGTCAGGGCCCTCCTCATACTGAGACCACGGAGATCTGGCATCTGGTGACGGGAGACCTGCCTCGCGTGCATGCCCTTATCTTCTCTCACACGGGGGGCCTTCACCAGACCGAGCCCCTCCTTCGCCCCCTCCCCTTTGGGGGGGATCCCCATATACTGCATGAGTTCTTCCGCAATCCCCTTGAAGATGGGTGTCGCCGCCTCCCCGCCATAGGGAGACCTGCTCGGTTCGTCCACGACCACCAGGAGGGCCACCCTGGGCTTATCAGCGGGGATAAACCCCATGAAGGAGGCAATGATCTTGTCCCTCGAATATCTCCCTGTGGCGCGATCGATCTTTTGGGCGGTGCCGGTCTTGCCCGCCACCTCATGCCCTTGGACGTGGGCCAAGGCACCCGTCCCTCCTCTACTCACCACCCCTTTCAATATGGAGGTGACCCGATGACATGTATCTTTTGAAAGGACCCTCCTCCGCACTTCGGGGGAGAACTCCGCGACGACCTTGCCCCGCTCGTCGGTTATCCTCTCCACGAGGTAGGGCTTCATGAGCTTTCCTCCATTGGCGATGCAACTGAGGGCGGTGATGAGCTGGAGGGCCGTGACCGATACCCCCTGCCCGAAGGAGATATTAGCTAGGTCGATGTGTGACCAGGATCCCGGTGGACGGATATCGCTCGCGCTCTCCCCCAACAGATCGATCCCGGTTGTTTCATTGAACCCAAAGGTATCCAGATAGTGGTAGAACTTCTCGGCCCCCAGGCGTCCTCCCACTTTATAGGAACCTATGTTGCTGGAGAACCGTATGATGTCTCGCAACGCCAACCATCCATAGCGGTTTATATCGCGAACAGTATATCCCCCTATGTTATAGGCCCCGTTTTCACAAAAGAATATGTCGTTTTCCCTCGCTATTCCTTCCTTGAGAGCGGCTGCAAGCAGGAAGGCCTTGAGGAGGGAACCAGGCTCGAAGAGGTCGGTGACGGCTCGATTTCGCCATCTGTCAGGCGTATACTCCCCAAAGACGTTGGGGTTAAAAGAGGGTTGGACCGCCATGGCCAGGACCTTTCCGCTAAACGGCTCCATGGCGACCACCATCCCCCCTCGGGCCTTCAGATCCGTTATCCCCCTCTTTAGTTCCCGTTCTGCTATATACTGAATGCGTAGGTCGAGGGTAAGATGGAGGTTATACGGGGATTGCAACCCGTCCTTCCCCTCGGGGATATATATCCACCTCCCCACAGCATCCCTCTCCAATACCAGATAGGTATCCGCGGTCTTCAGGTACCGGTCATATACCCGCTCCAGCCCTTCTAATCCCTGCGAGTCCACCCCCGCAAAGCCTATGATATGGGCCCCCAGCTCAAAATTGGGGTAAAATCTCTTGCTCTCAGGGATAAAACCAACCCCCGTGAGTTCCAAGGACGTGATCTGTCTCTGCTGGGTAGGGGTTATCTTCCTCTGTAACCAGATAAATGATTTGGGGCTCGACAAGAGCTCATAGATCTTGCGGGCATCGGTGCGCAGGATAGGTGCGAGTTTGGTGGCAATCTCCTTTTTATTCCCTATCTTTGCGGGTTGTGCATAGAGGGAATTGACCATCATGCTCACCGCCAACTCTCTCCCCCTGGCGTCATAGATGGTCCCCCTATGGGGGGCCAGGCTGATCCTCCTATAGTAGTATTGATGGCGGGCCACTGTGATTGATTTATCCCTCTCGAGGACCTGCATCTGATAGGCGCGCATGGCAATCAAGCTGAAGGCGAGCATGAAGACGATAAAAACGAGGAAAACACGGATCTTGAAATAGTATGTGGCCCGATCTCTCATCGTATTATGACAAGCTGATCTTTGCGGGGATGATCCATCCCTAGCCTCTCTCTGGCCCTTTTCTCCACCTGTTGAGCCGAGCGCAGGGTCGCGACCTCTAACGTCAGTTCATGATGGGCGATGATGACCTCTTCTTTCTCCCTCAAGGCCAGGGAGATCTCATATCCGAACTGCACCACCTGGACCCTCGTCCATACGTAAAAGAGGACGCTCACGACGAGGAGGCACACAAGACCTGGCAGCAGGAGAGAACGCCGTGGGGGTCTTACCTTCGCCTTCGTGGAGACCCTCTGCCTCTGCAAGGCCTTGGTTCCTGCAACGGTCTGGGTGGAGACAGTGAAATCGTTCATCGTATACCCCTTTTCTCTCTATACCCTCTCTGCCACCCTCAACTTGGCGCTGCGCGACCGGGGGTTATCCTTCACCTCCTCGGGGCGGGGAGTAAGGGGTTTTTTAGTGATCACCCGCAAGACCTTCTCTCTCCTCCCGCAGACGCACTGAGGGAGCGTCGGGGGGCAGGTGCAAGTACCCTCCATCCGCTTCAAAGTCCTTTTAACTATCCTGTCCTCCAACGAATGAAAGGATATCACACAGACCCTCCCCCCCCTCGTGAGCAGGGGAGGAACTTCGTTGAGAGCTGCCTCTATCCTTTTCAGCTCCTCGTTCACCGCAATCCTCAGGGCCAAAAAGGTCTTAGTCGCAGGGTGTACCCGCTGGGGATGATACCGTCTCGGGATGACTCGAGAGACGATCCCTG
>CAYQOD010000157.1:0-5206 GCA_964419065.1 uncultured Thermodesulfobacteriota bacterium
GCATAGGCATCGGTGGTAACCCCTTCACCGATCAGGTCCCACTTGTTTACCACCATGATCCCCCCCTTACCCTTATCGTGGATCAACCCCCCGATGCGGGCATCCTGTTCGGTGGCCCCCTCATGGGCGTCCATGATGAGCAGGGCCACATCCGACCGATCGATGCTCTTGATGGCCTCCACTACGCTGTACTTCTCCAGCTGCAAACTGATCCTGCTCTTGCGCCTGATCCCGGCCGTGTCCACGAGGATATACTGCCGATCACCTACGCTGAAGGGTGTATCGATGGCATCCCTCGTGGTCCCCGGAAGCTCATGGACGATGACCCGCTCGTATCCGAGGATGCGGTTGATCAGGGAGGATTTGCCCACATTGGGTCTGCCCACCACGGCTATCCGCAGTGCCGCCGCTTCGCCCTCTTCCCGCGGCGAGGGAATTACGAGGCGTTCGATGGTGGCCTCGATCAAGCGATCGATGCCATAGCTATGCTGTGCCGATATGGGGTAGAGGGTATCAACCCCCAGGCCATAAAAGTCGTAGACCCGCTCCTCGTGCCGGAGTCCATCGATCTTATTGACAGCAAAGAGGACCTCTTTATCCCGTTGACGTAAGAGGCGGGCGATCTCGTGGTCGGAGGGTGTAAGCCCCTCTTTGCCATCCAACAGGAAGATGATGACGTCCGCCTCCTCCACGGCCAGCCGGCACTGTTCCGCGATCTGGGCCAGGATTCCCTCTCGGGCCACAGGCTCAAACCCCCCGGTATCGATGAGAGTGAAGGGTCTTTCGAATCGATCCACATCGGCGTAGTTGAGATCACGGGTTACGCCAGGCATATCCTCCACAATGGCCTTGCGAAACCCCACCAGACGATTGAAGAGAGTGGATTTGCCCACGTTGGGTCTGCCCACAATGGCGACAACAGGTCTCATACTTTAAGGGACACCTCCTCTCTGTTTATCGCCCCCAGGTGATCGTCATCGGATGATTTTGTCTTAGTGGGTGGACTTCGTTCTTGTTCTTGGTGGCAGTATATAGTAATCAATGTAATCGAGCAAGGAGATCAATGATCGTTGTACAAAGGAGGGCTTTATCCTATAATGAGCTTTGGGACCGATCAGGAAATGATCAAGGAGGTCGTGAAGGAGAAGATAGAGCCCTTCGGCAGCGGAGACAAGGCCCAGGAGGTGAGGTGATGATCTATACCGTTACCCTGAACCCGGCCCTTGACAGGACTATTGAGGTAAAGGGACTCATCAAGGACGATGTCAATCGAATCTTGCGAGAGGCGAGGTATGCCGGCGGCAAGGGAATCGATGTCTCACGGGTGATCAAGGAGTTGGGAGGGGAGAGCATCGCCCTGGGATTTATCGGGGGATACGACGGTCTGGAGCTGGAGGGGAGACTGATCAACGAAGGGGTCCTCTGTGATTTTACGAGAATAGGGGGTGAGACGAGGACCAATGTCATCATTTATAACCATACAGATAAGACCCAGATCATGCTCAACGCGGCCGGCCCCCAAATAACCCCCACCGAAATCGGCCTCTTCTTTCAGAAGATTCGTTCAATACCGCGTGATACTGAATTTGTGGTCGTCAGTGGGAGCGTACCTCCGGGGGTAAATACCAACATCTACGCCCAGATCATCACCACCCTCAGGGGGGAGGGGATACGGGTGGCTCTGGACGCCGATGGAGACCTCCTCCGCCAGGGGTGCAAGGCTACCCCTTTCCTCATCAAACCCAATATCCACGAGTTCCAACGCCTCACCGGACTGAGCTCACAGCGGGTCGAAGATCTGTTGGGGGAGGCCCGCCGTCTGGTAGAGACGGGGATTGAGATAGTCCTGATATCCATGGGGGCACAGGGTATGATGGGGGTGAAAAGGGATGAGGCCTATCGGTCCATACCCCCCCAGGTCGAGGTGGGCAGTCAGGTGGGAGCAGGGGACTCCGCCGTGGCCGGATTCATCTATGCCGTAACGAGGGGTATGGATTTCAAGGAAAGCCTTACCATGGCCACCGCAGCGGGGACGGCAGCGGTGATGACACCTGGTACGGAGCTCGCCAGAAGAAAGGATATAGAGAGGATAAAGGGCGAGGTCAAGATAGAACCTCTTTAAAGGACAAAACTTTTGTGTGAAAAAATATTTTCCCTTGCCTTTTTTGTGATGAAGTTTTATAAGTAGCAAGGAATTTTTCGCATAAGGAGGTAAGATCTTGAAATTCTCAAAGGTTCCAGAGGCTACGATAAGGAGACTCTCCATCTATGCCCGTTGCCTTGAGACGTTGGAGGAGAATGGAGAAGTGGTGGTCTCTTCCGCCCAATTGGCGAATTCGTGTGGGGTGAACGCCGCCCAGGTGAGGAAGGACCTGGCCTATTTCGGGGAGTTTGGGATTCGGGGGGTCGGGTATTACATCAAGGATCTCCACGATGACATTAAGAACATCTTGGGGCTGAACCGGGAGTGGCGTCTGGCCATTATCGGGATCGGCAATTTAGGGACCTCACTCCTCCTCTACAAGGATTTCCTGAAACAGCATTACAAGATCGTCGCCGCCTTTGACATAAATCCCGCCGTCGTCGCGGGAAGGGTCGCGGAAAAGGTAGGTAAACCGGTGGAGATCTTGCACCCAGACCAACTGAAAGAGGTAGCCAAGGAGAGGAAAATAGATATCGCCATTATCACCACTCCTGCCTCCGAGGCCCAAAGGGTCGCCGATCAGGTAGCGGAGGCCAATATCAAGGGAGTCCTCAACTTCACCCCCACCCAGATAAAGATGCCCAAGGGGTTCGAGGCAAAAAACGTCTATTTCACCACTGTCCTGGACAATGTAGCGTATTTACTGCGTTCGAAGAGGAGATAAGACTGTCCCCTCTTCCTGGGGCCCTCAGCTCCGTACAGGCAATCCTGGGGTGCAAAGATGGAAAAGGTAAGGGCTCGGGTGCGCGTAGAAGGGTTGGTCCAGGGGGTGTTTTATCGATATTCCACCCAGCAAAAGGCCCAGGAAGTGGGGGTGAACGGCTGGGTGTGCAACCTGCAGGACGGGAACGTTGAGTGCTTGCTGGAAGGAGAGCGTGAAAGGGTTGAAGCCCTCATCAAGTGGTGCCATCACGGTCCACCCGGGGCCCGAGTAGAGAGGGTAGTAACAAACTGGGAAGAGTATACAGGGGATTTAGAGGAATTTTCGATACGATATTAGACCGCTATTCTCTTTTTATCTCTTTCTCTATCACCTCTTTGTTTTTAATCAGCCCTTGGGCCACCTCTTTGAGGGCCTTTTCATAGATCTCAACCTTCTCTCCCACTTCGATGGTCTTTTTCCCCAGGGCCTTTAAGATGTTCCCTCCGCCGAAGTAGATAAAACAGACGATGACTACGACTCCGATGACGATCCCGAGGAGAAACTTTTTCATTTGGATATCTCTTTCCCTCTCTATATAATATAGAGATGTCCCCTCTGTCAAGGAAGGAAGAGGTCTTGATGCCTCCATCGTCTTAATCGTATCATCTCAGGGTTCTGGGTGATGGCTCGGGTCTTCATTACGGATGGACATTGGAGAAAAACCCTGGCAGCGGTCCGCTCCCTCGGCGAAAGAGGGCTGGAGATGACCGTCGGAGAGAGCTCCAGGGTGGCCACTTCCTTCTTCTCCAAGTACTGCTCCAGGAGGGTGGTTTACCCCTCCGTGCTCAGGCATCCAGATGACTTTCTCGCCTCCCTGCGCCAGGAATTAGCACAAAGGAGCTATGACCTCCTTATGCCCATGGAGGAAGAAACCCTCCTCCTGCTGGCAGAGCACCGTGAAGAGTTCACCCCTCTTGTCCGTCTACCCGTTCCCCCCTACCACGATCTGGCGAAGGTCCGTGATAAGGGGTGGCTGTTGCGGCATGCCCTCGAGGAGGGGATACCTATCCCCCAAACCTATTTTGTTGATGACCTGAAGGACCTCGATGTCGCCAAAGAGGCGATCCCGCCACCCTGGGTCATCAAACCGCGGGTGAGCTCAGGTTCTTACGGCATCGCTTACGTGGAGCGGGAAGAGGAGTTGTCGGCCGCATATCATGAAATCCACAGGCGATTTCCCTTCCCCTTGATCCAAGAACGCATCCCCCGGGAGGGAGAGGCCTTTGGGCTGGCGGCCCTCATGGATGAAGACAGCGAGGTAAAGGCACTCTTCGCCCACAGGAGGCTGAGGGAATATCCGGTCCGGGGTGGTCCGAGTACCCTCCGGGAGAGCGTGCGACATCCTCAAATAGAGGAGCTCGGGCTCCGCCTGCTGCAGTCTTTAGATTGGTATGGCGTCGCCATGGTGGAGTTTAAGGTGGACCCCAGGGACAACACGCCGAAACTCATGGAGCTCAACCCCCGATTCTGGGGTTCCCTCGCCCTAGCCATCCATGCTGGGGTGGACTTTCCCTACCTTCTCTACAAGATGGCCATGGGGGAGGAGTTCGCCCCGGTCCTGGAATACGAGGTGGGGGTGCGCTGTCGGTGGCTTTTACCAGGAGATATCCTCCATTTTCTCACCAACCCCCAGCGATTTCACCTCAAACCGAGCTTTTTCCGGTTCAGGGAAATGGCCTACGACATCCTCTCCTGGGACGACCCATTGCCGGTGGTAGGAAGCCTTCTCACCCTCTTCTCACTCCTCTGGGACAGGGATTTGCGGAGGTTTCTCCAAAGGAGATGAAAGGGTTCAAGGAGATAGCGGTACTCATCCCCGCCTACAATGCCTCACGGAGCCTCCGAGGGGTAATAGAGGGGATCAGAGGCCATGGACTGCATATCCTGGTCGTGGACGATGGTTCGGCAGATGCCACGGCCGAGATCGCTCGGGAACTCGAGGCCCAGGTCGTGAGGCACCGGGTGAACCGGGGGAAGGGTATGGCCCTGCGGATCGGCTTCCGGGTCCTCCTGCACCAAGGTTATCAGGCCGTGATCACCCTAGACGCTGATGGGCAACATGATCCCTCCTTCATCCCTCAATTTATCCGGGCCTACCAGGAGGGCAGAGGGGATATCATCATCGGCTCCCGGGCCGAGGAATTTGGGCAAATGAACTGGCTGAGGAGATTTTGGAACAAATTAGGGGGTAAAGGCCGTATCCAAACTGACAGGCACCCCCTTCACCGATACCCAGTCCGGGTATCGGCTCATCAGGGGGGAGGTATTGGAAGGTCTTCCCCTTCGTGCCTCTGGATATG
>CAYQOD010000158.1:0-5132 GCA_964419065.1 uncultured Thermodesulfobacteriota bacterium
AACCTGGCCGCTACCAATAGGGGGCATTAGGAGGAGGTTCTGATCACCACCGATACCCACTATATGATTTTGCATAAACTCACCGATGATATATTTCAGTCCCTTACCGTTACCAAAGCGCAAGGAAACCTGGGTATGAGCCGTCTGCAGATGGAGCAGCTGAGCAGCAGGGTGATCAAAGAGTTGCGCTAAAGATATGGGAACCTATGGAGGGTACGTTAAACTTAAACGAAGGAGGAAAAAATGGCGGGGTCAAAACTAGAAAGACTGAATACTATTATGAATCAGGCGTTGCGTTCGACCCCTGGATTAGAGGCGACGGCGGTGGTCTCGATCGATGGGTTGACCATTACCAGTGTATTGCCAGCTGGTATTGAAGAGGAGCGGGTTGCGGCGATGACCGCGGCAATCCTTGGGTTGGGTGAACGCACTGTCAAAGAGATGAATCGGGGCAGCTTGGAACAGATCTATATAAGGGGGTCCGACGGGTATGTCATGATTATGGCAGCTGGCGGGCTTGCGGTCCTCACCGCCATTGTCAAGGAAGAGGCCAAGCTGGGGTTACTGTTCGTTTCTCTGAAGAACACTGCTCAGCAGATTGAAGCCGTATTAAAGGAATGATGAATCATGGCTGAAGATAGTACCGTATACAAGAACAACATAGCCGCCCTCATGAGGATCATGGCGAGCCTGAACCACGCCTCAGAATCCCTGATCGGCAAGGCGGCAAACGCCTTGATGTATCAGACAGGGAAAGACTTGGGTAAGCTTGAAGGAGAAAAACTTGATAAAACCGATGCCCTGGCAAAGGCGCTCGAGATGCTCATGAAGGTCGAGAAGGGGGTCTGGCAGATAGAGCTTTGGAAGGATAGGGGGGTTGCAGATTATACGTTCGAAGAGGATGGGGTTACGAAGGCCCATCTCGTGTTCCGTGAATGTCCGATCCGTCAGGTCTGTGTGGCCCATGGCATCAAACAGGATGGAGTGCTGTGCAGGATCACCCACGGTCTATTCGCCGGTATGATGGGTGAAGTGATGGGCAAGAAAGTAGATCTCCATGTCGAGCACCCTGGTCCCAACGCGTGTAAAAAAATCGTGGCGTTCAAGTGAAAAACAGAGAGGGGCGTAGATGATTGAAACGATAAGGGGAGGTTTTTGGAGGAGGTGATGAATGTATGACGCTCTCTACCATTCAGTTGGCCTCGTGTTGTGGCTGTCACGTGGCATTGGTGAACCTCGGCACTGATCTGCTCGACGCTTTAACGAATGAAGGTCTTGTCTATGCACCTCTACTGATCGATGAGAAATCAATCGTTCCGTGTGATATGGCATTCGTCGAGGGAGGCGTTTGCAATAATGAGGACACCGAGAAGCTGAAGGAACTGCGGGGGAAGTCAAAGACCCTGATTGCCCTCGGCACCTGCGCCTGCTTCGGCGGTATCCCAGGCATCGGCTCTGCTTACCCCACCGTAGAGCTGCTCGCCAAGGCATATGGTACGGCATTTGCTCCTGAAGGGATACCGGCACGAGAGCAGCGGGTCCATCCCATTGATTCTTTTGTTGCCGTTGATTACTATCTCCCTGGTTGCCCGCCGCCACCAGGTCTCTTGAAGGATGCCATAGCACAACTCTTTGCTGGCCAGGAACCTACACGGATCGACCTCCCCGTGTGTGCCGAATGTCAACGGATCGCCAAAAAGGGACTCCAACCCGAAATCAAACGGACCGCTGATAGTTTCCCCGAGGTTGAGGAGTGTCTCCTCTCCCAGGGTTATCTCTGTCTTGGGTCAGTGAGCAGGGGGGGATGTGGCGCGCCCTGCACCCATAAGGGCGTTCCCTGTATGGGGTGTCGTGGGCCCATTGATCGGGTCTTTGTCGAACCGAGTCACGGTATCCTCTCTGATCTGACCAGGCGCATCAGCCACTTTACGGGTAAGACCGAACAAGAAATTGAGGACCAGCTTCTCGACATCCTCCACACGTTTTACAGTTTTACCCTCTCGGTGCCCGAGATGCGGTGTAAGGATGCTGAACGGGTATATACGTTAATCCAGAGGATCACCGTTTGAGGAGGAACCATGGCTACGACGATCTCTGTCGACCCCGTCACCAGGATTGAGGGGCATGGGAAGATCACCGTGATGCTCGATGACCAGGGAAAAGTCGCTGATGCACGGTTCTGTGTCAAGGAATTTCGGGGCTTTGAGAAGTTCTGTGAAGGTGCCCTGGCGGAAAGACTCCCCTTAATTACCTCCCGAATTTGCGGTATTTGTCCTATTTCCCACCACCTTGCCTCTACAAAGGCAATAGAAGACTGTTTTGGCACAGAGATCCCTCCAACAGCGAAGAAACTGCGTGAGCTCATGGCCCTCGGTCAGTTGATCGAAAGTCACATGCTCTCGGTGGCCCTGCTCAGTTTGCCTGATCTCATCTTCGGTGATGGCACATCAGGGCAACGGAACATTATCGGTATCTACCAATCAGATAAGGAGGTGGTCGGTAAGGCCCTTGAGCTTCGGGGTGTAGGTACAGCCCTCTGCCGGATCATCGGGCGACGTCCTGGCCATCCAATCGGAGCCAGGATCGGTGGGGTGGTAAGTCCCCTTACCCAAGGGGAGCGTGCGGAGCTGCTCGGCACATTGACCGCGGCTGAACCCCATTTGACCTGGCTCGCTCACCTTTTACATTCGCTTTATGAGAAGAATGCCGAGGTAATCCAGAGCCTCGGCGATATTCGAACCGCCTACATGGGGCTTTCACAGCATGGTAATCCGGCGTTTTATGATGGTGATGGTATGGTGTTGAGCGAGGACGGTAATCCGATCACACGTTTTAAAGCAAGCGAATATTTCGACCACATCGAAGAGAAGATCGAAGACTGGAGCTATATGAAATTCCCGGTGCTCAAGTCGGGCCAACGATTCAGGGTGGGACCTTTGGCACGGGTAAATATCGCTGAAGAGATCCCCACCTCGATGGCTGATCAAGAGTTGTCATGGTTCCGGGAACGTTGGCCACGGCCTGCCCATAAGACCCTCTGTTACCACTATGCCCGCTACATTGAGGTGATCTATGCCTTTGAACGGATCAAGGAGCTGCTTCATGATCCGGAAATCACTAACGAGAACATCTTCAATAAACCTACTATACGGGCCGGGACCGGCATAGGGGTGGTGGAGGCACCCAGGGGGACTTTGGTACATCGCTACGAACTGGACGAGGATGGCAAGGCAGTGAGGGTAGATCTCTTGGTGGCCACCCAGCATAACAACTTCGGGTTTAACGATGCCCTGAAGGAAACCGCCTCGAAACTGATTACGAACCCCAACCCAGATGAAGCTGTGCTCAACAAGCTGGAGATGATCGTGCGTGCGTATGATCCGTGCCTTTCGTGCTCCACACATGCCGTTGGCTATCGGAGTTTCAAGATTGAATTGGTAGATCATCAGTTCAACATTATTAAGGAGTGGTAGTATGAGAGCTGAGTTGAGCATCACCAGGGACGCGGATCGCTGCGTCAGCTGCCTGGAGTGTATCATCGTATGCCCCCAGTCAGGTGAGGATAAACCCGATTCGGTGATTGTCCCGCCTCAAGAAGAGGGCAAGCCGCCTGAGATTAACTGTATCGAGAATTGCATACAATGTATGACCTGTTGGGATTGCTGTCGGTCAGAGGCCATCATCTTTGAAAATCATCATCTGGTAATTCGACTGGTAGAGAATGAAGTCCTGCTGGCCAAGGTGGCTAAGATTATATAGTGAGAGCAGAAGACAGACTTTCATGCCTTGCGCAGACTATATACGTGATTCACAGGGACAAACCCAGAGACTCCAGTATGTTGAATGGCCTTAAGACGTAGATGTATCTCACCCACTGACCCAGCTTCAAAGGCTTTATCAGGCAGAGATCCGGATGCGGAGTGGGGGCAAAGACCTGTCTGTACAGGATGCGTCTGTTGTCAAAACTCGCCATTTATGGTAAAGAGAGTGAGGTTCGTATATGACGTGTTCCCCCCGCTCCCGGAACGCTTTGATGATACTGAGGGTTATCTATGCAGTTACTCAGGGTAGCCAACCACGTGAGGTTACGGGGGGCATCGATCCCTGCCTCAGATATCTCGTGGTTGTGGGTCTGGTGCCACCGCGATACATGTGCTCGAGCAGGAATCATATCCTTCATGAATGAATCAGATGGGGTAGTAGACTGATGCACAAGAGGCATCCGAAGATACTCGTCGTCGATAGCGACGAGGCGATGATCTTCAGCATTCAGGATTACCTGAGTGCATATGTCGATTGTCTGGGCGCCACCAACTATGAGGAGGCCATCTCCATTTTGGGGCAGGAAGAGGGCATTGCTCTGGTCATAGCTGACATCAGGATGCCGGGCAGGGATGGGTTTGATCTCTTGATGTGGCTTCGAGAGAACCGTCCGAAGACGAAGGTGGTCATGACCACGGCCTATGGGTCTCCCTCGGTGAGGTCATTAGCCAAGCAAAAGGGGGCCGTGATGTATTTGGAAAAGCCCTTGGACCTCAAACAATTGATGGATACGGTGAGAATCATTCTGGAACATAAAGGGTTCACCGTGGCCATCAAGGATATGGAATTCACCGATTTGCTTCAATTCCTCTCCTTTGCCGGTAAGGCGGTACGGGTTCTGGTGACCAACACCCTGGGCGAAGAGGGTGAGATCGGCTTGGAGGGTGATACTGTCTTGTGGGTGCAGACGAGTTCAAAAGGAGGAGAGGACGCCTTTTTTGAAATCCTGAAATGGGAAGGGGGCGGGTTTGAGATGCAGCCCCTGAGTGAAAAGGAGATAGGGGGTGAGAGGATGGCGGCTTCCCTCTCATATCTCCTTCTGGAGGGTGCGAAGAGAAAAGATGAGGCCACTCTTTCGGAGACAGGGGAGGATACAGCTATACAAGAGAAGGATGAAGGGACCAAAGCGGTTGAAGGAGGTACGGAGAAGGTCAATGCAATGGGTGCCGTGTTGGAGGCATTAAAGGGTGAGGTCCCAGATTTCATCGCTGCAGAGGTGGTCGGTATCGATGATGGGATTCCCCTTGTTGCCATATCCATCGATCCAACGTTTGATCTGGACGTGGCTGCCGCCTATTATGCCGAGGTGA
>CAYQOD010000159.1:0-5124 GCA_964419065.1 uncultured Thermodesulfobacteriota bacterium
GACCGAGGGGTAATCTACCCCCTGGACCGGGTAGTTAAACTGAATGGGTATGAGCTCATCAGCCTGGCCCATGTCACACCGACGCCCTGGGACACGCCGCGCGAGATGACAGAAGAGCAGTTCGAGAAAGAGATTGATCGGCTGATGGGGAAGGTGAAGGATCCCAGGAAGGCCATCCTCAATTTCCATATGCCACCCCACGGGACCACCCTGGATCTGGCGCCCGAGTTGACGAAAGATTTGAAGGTCGTCTCTGACCTAAGCCACGTCGTCATGACCCATGTCGGCAGTAAGGCGATACGGTCCGCTATAGAGAGATATCAACCGCTTTTGGGGCTCCACGGCCACATCCATGAATCCGATGGCCTGGAATGGCTGGGAGAGACGGTCGTCATCAACCCCGGCTCTGAGTATGAGAAGGGTATCCTGAGGGGTTATATCATAGATATAGTCGACGACAAAATCAGTAGTTACCTGAGGATAAGCGGTTAATGAATATCGCACAGCTCAAGGCACAGGAAGAGCAGTTAGTCAAGCAGCTGAATTACCTCATGAAAATGGCTGAGGATCATGGCGCCGTTGTCCGGGTACTGGGTGCCCTGGCCATCCGCATCCACTGTCCCCAGTTCAAGCACATAGAGTACAAACTGGGACGTCAGCTCACCGACATAGACCTGACTGCACGGAGTGCGGACGCCCGCAAACTGGAGAAGATGTTTGCGCAGCTAGGGTGGGAAGAGTCCAGCGTGGTTCGGATGTACTCTGCGGGCAAACGCCTGCTCTTTACGGCCTCCGACGGGATGCACCTCGATATCTTTTATGATCAACTCGCGATGTGCCACGATATCAACCTCAAGGGACGACTGGAGATAGACTATCCCACCATTTCCCTGGTCGATATAGTCCTGGAGAAGATGCAGATCGTCAAGATCAATGAAAAGGATTTGATCGACACCACGGTACTCCTGTTGGAGCATGATGTAGGCGATCATTCTAAAGAGACGGTAGATGCGCCGTATCTGGCCTCGTTGTGCTGCGCTGACTGGGGATTGTGGCGGACGGTCACCATGAATATGGGGAAACTCAAGGATTACATAGCGGCCACGCCGCAGCTTTCGAGGCAGGAGCGTCAGGACGGGGAGGCGAAGGTAGCCCAGCTGCTTGAGGAGATTGATGCAGCGCCAAAGTGCCTCAAGTGGCGCATGAGGGCGAAGATTGGTGACAAGAAAAAGTGGTATCGAGATGTCGATGAATTAATGAGGCATTAACGACCTTCGACTATTCCCCCATCATCTGTATTGCTCCATTCTCTCATATTTTGGATATATAAAAATCTGATCACTCGACGACCCTCACTCTTACTAAGGATCCCCTATGGGGGCCGGTTACTCTTACCCCTCTGTGCGTTTATAGGAGCTCACAATGAAGTGATACTTTGACGCCAATCTTTTCATATGATATAAGTCAGTGAATAATGTAATTCATCACTACGGGGAGAGGAGGGATATGGATGGATACCCGCTATTTTATCGATCTGGAGAATAAATTAGGTGCCAGTAATTACAAACCCCTGGATGTGGTTCTGACCCGAGGACAGGGCATATGGGTCTGGGATGTGGAGGGCAATAGATACCTGGACTGCCTGTCGGCCTATTCGGCTGTCAACCAGGGGCACTGTCATCCCAAGATCATGCGAGCCATGATCGAGCAGGCCCAGAAGCTGACCCTCACCTCCAGGGCCTTTCGCAATGATCAACTGGGACTATTCTATCAAGAGATCTGCGAACTGACCAATTCGCACATGGTCCTGCCCATGAACAGTGGAGCAGAGGCGGTGGAGACCGTGATTAAGGCTGTGCGCAAGTGGGGATACGAGATCAAGAAGGTCCCCCAGGACCAGGCTGAGATCATCGCCTGTGAGCATAACTTTCACGGGAGGACGATAACGATCGTTGGGTTCAGCAGCGAAAAGCAGTACCGGGATGGATTTGAGCCCTTTACCCCTGGTTTCAAGGTCGTCCCCTTTGGTGATCCCGAGGCCCTGGAAGAGGCCATAACACCAAATACGGTGGCCTTTCTGGTTGAGCCGATTCAGGGAGAGGCAGGGGTGATCGTTCCGCCACCGGGGTATCTCAAGGAAGCTAGGTCTATCTGTGACAAGCATAACGTCGTCCTGATCCTTGACGAGATTCAAACAGGGCTGGGGCGGACAGGCAAACTGCTGGCCGAGGCCCACGATGGCATCGAGGCTGATGTGACGCTCATCGGCAAGGCCCTCTCCGGCGGGTTTTATCCCATTTCGGCGGTCTTATCCAATACGGAGGTACTAGGGGTTTTTATGCCCGGCGATCACGGGAGCACCTTCGGTGGCAACCCCCTGGCCTGCGCCATAGCTCGCACCGCCATCAAGGTCTTAATAGAAGAGGGGATGATCGAGAATGCGGCTACGCTCGGGGACTACTTCCTGACCCAATTGAAGGAGATCAAGAGCCCCCTCATCAAGGAGGTGCGGGGCAGAGGTCTCATGATCGGCGTCGAACTCATCCCCGAGGCCGGTGGGGCCCGTCGCTTCTGCGAGCACCTCATGGCCGAGGGGCTGTTGTGCAAGGAGACGCACGAGCATGTCATCCGTTTTGCGCCACCGCTGGTCATTACCAAGGAAGATATCGATTGGGCACTGGAGAGGATCGAATCGGTTTTAGCCGACCATTGATCCTCTTCTTAAACAACGTGGCCAAGCCCTCTATTCGCTTGAACGAACCCGGAAGCGATCGTCGGTCTCTCAGGGGCACAAACACAATGGAGGGCCGAACAGGGCGCGACCCGAGTGGCCGTAAGGTTATGGGAGTTCACGTGCGGGATCCCCTCAAGGGATAATTTCCGTTCCAGCTTTCCCTGCGATGGCATCTTCAATCGCCTCAATGGAGGTGATCACGGCCCGTTTCCCCCCGCTTTTGAGAAACTCTATAGTGGCTTGAACCTTTGGCCCCATGGAACCAGGAGGGAAAAACCCTTTCTCCAGATACTGTTCTGCTTCGTTTATGGTCATCGTGCGGAGGTATCTCTGATGCGGCTCCTCGTAATGAAGGGCGACCCCTTCAACATCGGTTGCGATAAGGAAGATATTCACCCCGACTTCCTCAGCCAACTTGGCACTCGCCAGGTCTTTGTCGATGACGGCGTCCACCCCGGAAAAGGCCCGTCCCTCCCGGATCACCGGTATACCCCCTCCGCCGCAGCAGATAACGATGAAGTCCATCTCGATCAGTTGTGCGATCTCGCGTTTTTCTACAATGGTTATGGGCCTGGGGGAGGCGACCACGTGTCGATATCCCTTAGGTGTTTCTCGTGTCGGGTAGGAGAGGGCAGCCGCCTTCTCCTTCGTGTAGGAAGGGCCGATGGGTTTTGAGGGATTCTGGAACGCCGAATCGTTCTCATCCACTACCACATAGCTGATGAGGCTCACGAGGTACTTCTGGGTATCGATCCCCAATGCCATGAGCTCGCTGTCCAGCGTAGACTCAATCATGTAACCGATCTGGCCTTGCGTCTGCGCCACCAGGATCTCCAGTGGCAATTTGGGGATGGTATCGCAACTGTCCTGCTGCTGCAGCAGGTTGCCTACCTGTGGCCCGTTCCCGTGAGTGATGATAATTCGATAGTCTCTGGAAAGCCGTGCAATCTGCCTGATGGGGATCCTTAAATTTTCGAACTGCTCCTCCACAGTGCCCACCTGCCCCTTCCGGATAAGGGCATTGCCACCGAGGGCTATCAACAAAATCTCCTTTTTCGGCTCGTCCTTCATGGGCTTCCTCACCGAACTCATGGCTCTGTACGCTATGACAAACGGGTCTTCAGACGATCCAGCAGGACCTCTTCCAACCGTGGACGACCGTGATCCTGGTATTCATAACGTACGCGTATGGCCACCTTGTTGAGGGAAAGGATCCGGGTGAGCTGGATGGGAGTGGCAAAGAGGACCAGGTCACAATCGACGCTGTTGATGGTACGCTCAAGATCTTGAATCTGGTCCTTGCTATATCCCATGGCGGGAAGCACCAGGTCAACATGAGGATACCGGCGATAGATTTCTCGGATCGTTCCTGCTGCGTAGGGTCGTGGATCTACGATTTCTGACGCGCCGTATGTCCGAGCAGCAATGATCCCTGCACCATAAGACATCTCCCCGTGGGTGAGCGTCGGGCCATCCTCCACTACCAAAACACGCTTTCCCTGAATTCGCTCAGGATCGCTTACCAGGACGGTCGATTCTGCCAGCACGATTTCTGCCGTTGGTGCATAACGCTCGATGTTCTTTCGGACCTGCTTCACCTTTTCCGGCGACGCTGAATCCACCTTGTTGATGATAGCGACGTCCGCCATGAGCATATTGGTCTCGCCGGGATAGTAGAGCAACTCATGTCCTGCCCGGTGCGGGTCAAAGAGGACAATGTGAAGGTCTGGTCGGTAAAAGGGCGTATCGTTGTTACCGCCATCCCAGACGATGATATCGGCTTCCTCTTCCGCCGCTTTCAGGATCTGGCCGTAATCAACCCCTGCGTAGACCACAATTCCTTGATCTACCAGTGGCTCGAATTCTTCCCGCTCCTCAATGGTACACTGGTGTTTTTCGAAATCCTCGTAGGAGGAAAAGCGTTGGACGATCTGGGTGCGCAGATCTCCGTATGGCATGGGGTGGCGGACAACGACGACCTGTTTGCCCTGTTCCCGAAGGATGGTGCAGACCTTGCGAGTGGTCTGGGATTTCCCGCACCCTGTCCTCACGGCGCAAACCGCTACGACTGGCTTGTTGGATCTGAGCATGGTGTATGGGGCGCCGATTAAAATAAAATCAGCTCCCTCCGCCATGGCGATAGAGGCCTTATGCATGACCTCTACATGAGGCACGTCACTGTACGAAAAGACCACCAGGTCGGCTCTGTGTCGGCGGATGAGCTCGGTCAGCTGATCCTCAGGGTAAATGGAGATGCCCTTCGGGTAGAGCTTCCCGGCAAGTTCAGGGGGATAGACCCGCCCCTCTATCGCCGGGATCTGGGTAGCCGTGAAGGCGACCACCTCATAACGTGAGTTGTCCCTGAAGTAGACGTTAGATCGGAAGAGCAC
>CAYQOD010000160.1:0-5120 GCA_964419065.1 uncultured Thermodesulfobacteriota bacterium
CCTGCGGCACCTGATCCCCGATGTACCCGTGCATGGCGAAGTATTCCGATCCCCCCAGTTCATCGTAGGTCATGCCGAGAATATAGACCAGGTCTCCTGGTGTCTTGGCATCCATGGTCACCGCCTTGCGGACGTCTTCCATCTTCCCCACCACCGAGAACAGAACGGTGGGGGGGATGGAGATCTTGATATCCCCGGCCATGTAGTCGTTCTTCATGCTGTCCTTGCCCGATATGCAGGGTACCCTGTAGGCGGTGGTGTAGTCGTAGAGGGCCTTGTTGGCCCGTACCAGTTGTGCGAGCTTATACTCTCCATCTGGTGTCTTCTCTGACATGACCGGGTCAGGCCAGCAGAAGTTATCCAGCCCCGCCATCCTGGCGGGGTCTCCTCCCACGGCCACATTGTTCCTGACCGCCTCGTCGATGGCGCAGGCCATCATGTGGTAGGTGTCGATGTCGCTGTAGCGGGGGCAGATCCCGCTGGAGACCACGGCACCCTCAAAGGAGTCCAGCAGGGGGCGGACGACCGCGGCATCTCCCGGGCCGTCTTCCTGTTCGCCCACTAAGGGCTTCACTGCAGCGCCCCCTTGGACCTCATGATCGTACTGTCGGATCACCGACTCCTTGCTGCAGATGTTGAGACGGGAGAGCATCCGTTCCATGGTCGCGGTCAGATCCTCTGGCGGATCAAACGTAGGCTCCTCGTGGCGGGGAGGGTCCCATCGGGCCGAGAGTTCCATTCTCGGCACCCCCTCATGAAAGAAGTCCATATCGAGGTAGGCCACCGTCTCACCGTGCCAGAGGCAGTGAAACAGGCCGCTGTCGGTGAACCGGCCCACCACCGTGGCCTCCACGTCCATCCTGCCAGCCAGATCGAGGAGCTCGTCGACCCTGTCGGGGTGCACCGCGACGGTCATCCGCTCCTGGGATTCGGACAGGAGGATCTCCCAGGGATCGAGACCGGCGTACTTGAGGGGCGCACGCTCTAAAAAGATCTCGCATCCCCCGGGTCCCCTGGCCGTCTCCCCCACTGAGGAGGAGAGCCCGCCTGCCCCGTTATCGGTGATGGACGTGTAGAGGCCGCGGTCCCGGGCAATCAAGAGGAAATCGGTCATCCGCTTCTGGGTGATGGGGTCGCCGATCTGCACGGCGCTGGTGGGGGATTCTTCGTGCAACTCCTCTGATGAAAAGGTGGCACCATGGATCCCATCCTTGCCGATACGCCCCCCCACCATCACCACTAGGTCACCGGGATCGGCCCGCTTGGTGTGGGAGGGTTCCCCACCGATGTACCGGGGCATGATCCCGCAGGTCCCGCAGTAGACCAGGGGTTTGCCCACAAACCGCTCGTCGAAGACGATACTCCCGTTGACCGTCGGGATCCCGCTCTTGTTGCCGCCGTGTTCTACACCCTCCCGCACCCCGTCGAAGATTCTCTTGGGGTGCAGCACGCGGGGGGGGAGCGGCTTGGACCAGTCAGGCGGGGCAAAGCAGAAGGTGTCCACGTTGAAGATGAGCTTGGCCCCCCTGCCTGTCCCGAAGGGGTCTCTGTTGACCCCCACGATCCCTGTCAGGGCGCCTCCGTAGGGGTCGAGGGCGGAGGGGGTGTTGTGAGTCTCCACCTTGAAGGCGAGGCTCCAGTCGTCGTTGAACGCCACCACCCCGGCGTTGTCGGTGAAGACCGAGAGGCACGGATCCTCCTCTCCCAGAGAACGCCTGATGGCCTCCGTGGCACCCCTGATGTAGGTGTCGAAGAGCCCATCGATCACCTCCACCTTTCCTGCTTCCGCATACCTGATACGGGCCTGGAAGATCTTGTGCTTGCAGTGCTCAGACCAGGTCTGGGCGATGGCCTCCAGCTCCACATCGGTGATCTCCTCACCGATTCCAATCTCTCTCCGCCTCGCTTTGGTGTCTGTGCTCCTGAGATAGTGCTGAATGGTCCTCATCTCCTCCAGGCTGAGGGCCAAAAGGCGCCTCTTGCTGAGCGACAGGAGCTCACCATCAGGGATATCGAGGGAAATCCGCTCGACCCTCCCTCCGGTCAAACCCGTCACCTTGGGGACGATGGGTCCGATCCCCTGTTCAGAATCCCAGTCCTCCCGACCCCTGATCTCAAACCGATGGATTAGGGGGTTGCCCAGGAGCCCCGAGGCGATGGTTTCGGCCTCCTGCCGGGAGAGCTTTCCCTGTATCACGTACTGACGTGAGGTGTATACTTTTTCTTCGTCCTTTAATCGAATCCCTAAGCACACCTCCAGGGCCTCCCTGGCGGTCCGGCCCACATTGTCCGTCACCCCGGGCAAGAGGCCTACCTCGATCACCCAGTTGAAGTCCTGGGCGAGGGGGCGATCCACGGACCAGACCTGCGTAATGGGATCGCTGTATGGTCCTGCGGCTAGGACCTCCAATTGCTCCCTTTGGAGGGGGGTATCGATGGTATAGACATCGACGGTTCGCGCAGATTTTACCTTAAGCCCCAGATCATTCTTGATCCTGGCTGCTGTCTTTTCCCCCAAGGAGTCCCTTACCGTATCCTTGAAGGCCACCTCTATCCGATGCGGCATCTTTGTAATCCTCTGCTTTCGCGAAAAAATTTTTTGCGCAATACCCTATTCATCATCGGTGTCGGTATTACCGGTAATCATCCTCTCCCTGTCGAAGATCCCGCCGTCTTTGCGGCTGGGAGGGAGAGGATTGATCCCGCTCTGTCGCTCTGCGATCCCCTACCATTTTTAGATATGATATCTCTATGGATGGGATGTCGCCATTCTGGCCAAAAGACCACCTTCGGCTTCGGGAGAGCAGAAGCGACACAGGGTTCGGAAGTTAAACAGAAGCCCAGTTATGAAAGCGTGGCTTCTTATTTTTATAAAAAATCTCCGTTCTGTTCATTCAACCTTTCTTTCCCTTACCAACGGCTACTTGAGTTTGTCAATATATTTGACAACGTCCTCGACGTGACCCTACGCCCCTAAGGACTGCCCATTATGAAGAGGTTTTTTCGCCGCCGGTTTCAGGAGAAAATTTTTCTAACTTTACTTTTGAAGTCCTTTGCCCTACCATTTCCACAATGGTTATTCGTTTCCCATCTACGACGACCACATCTCCGACCTGAGGAATCTTCTGTAAGGCCGTTAAGAGGAATCCCCCCAGGGTTTCATATTCAGACGATTCAGGAAGCACCACGTGGTAGTCCTCCCTTAAATCCTTCAGGCTGATCGATGCATCAATGAACATGGCTCCGTCTGTAACTTGGACTACCGGACTCTCCACATCGTGTTCATCTCTGATTTCCCCTACGATCTCTTCAATCAAATCTTCAATTGTCACCAAACCAGCGATCCCGCCATACTCATCCACCACCAGGGCTATATGAATTCTCTTCTTTTGCATCTCTCTTAGAAGGAAGCTGATCTTCATCGTTTCAGGGACAAAAAACGCAGGCTTGAGGGCTTTTCTGATATCCACCTGTCCTGTCTTTGCAAGAATGGTCAGGAAGTCTTTTGTATAAAGAATCCCTCTCATGTCGCTCAATTCCTTGCCGAAGACAGGATAACGGGAGAACTGCTCCTCTTCAATGAGTGATACAGTTTCTTTTGGTGTCTGATCGATCTGAATTGTCACCATCTGTGTGGAGGGAACCATTACCTCCTTTACCGACATATCTGTAAATGCGAAAACACTTTGGAGAATTCTTTCCTCTGTAGGCTCAAAAACGCCGTGTTTTCCACCCTCCTTAATCAGCATCTTCACCTCTTCCTCAGTCACATAGGCTCTCTCGGTAAACGGTTTTCGGCCAAAAGGACTGAGCACGATGGCTGTGCTGAAGGTAAGGACTTTAATGAATATGGATACAATCTTCGAGAACGCATCAATTGACCTTGCTGTCCAAAGCCCGATTGCTTCGGGGTATATCAATGCGATCGATTTCGGCACTAGCTCACCGAAGATGAGAGAGAAGTAGGTAATGATGACAACAACAATGCCTAAGGCGATAGGCTCAGCAGCAGTCGCGATTACCTTGATGGGGATGTCCTGAATCGCGGGCTTGAAGACTTCTATTGCCGCTGCACCGCCAACGGCAGAGGCGAGGACACCGACAAGGGTGATCCCGATCTGGATGGTTGCAAGAAATCGATCCGGTTCCTCCTTCAGTCTCAGAAATATCCTTGCCTTTTTGCTTCCGCTTTCAGCCAACTGTTTAATGTGGCTTTTCCTTGCCGTCACCACTGCGATCTCTATCCCGGCAAGATAACCGTTAAAGAGGATGAGTATGAAAATGAGAAAAATCTCCCAAAAAAGTTCTTGCATGTCTTCCCTCCTGCTTCCTGTATTTCCTGGCCCCCTCCTACGGTTTTAGATTTTAAAACATTTCAGTGCGAATGGGGAGAGAGGTTCCCGTGGACATGTTCCGCGAAGCGATGATATTCCTCACCGGATGCGTTCGCGGGATCAATATGGATTGTGGCATTGGAAAGATAACGCACATGATGAAGGAGTTGGTGTCGCACCTGTTTGGCAACCTCGTGTCCCTGTTCCACAGATAGTTCCGGGCTTACAGCTACGTTCAACTCTGCGTGAAGCCGATGCCCCAGCCATCTTACCCGCACTTCCGTTACGTCCCGAACATCCGAGATATGATTCACCGCATGTTTAATCTCTTCTGCCACCTCTGGGTCCACGCCATCCAACAAGCGGGTGAAAACCGCCTTGCCGGAAATCCATACAATGCGGACAATGGCAGCCGTGATGAGGAGACCAACAATGGGGTCTGCCAATGGATACCCCACCCAGACCCCTGCTGCACCGAACAGGACAGCCAGGCTGGTCAATCCATCCACCCGGGAGTGATATCCGTCTGCGATCAGAGCAGCGCTGCCGATCTCTTTGCCAACCTTGATGCGGAACTGTGCCACAGCTTCATTCCCGAAAAAACCAACCACCGATGCAACGATCACCGCCCAGAGATGCGTCACTGTTTGTGGATGGAAGAAGCGATTAATGGATACGTAACCAGCAACGATGGCACTAAATAAGATAGTGAGCACGATTGCCACACCTGCCAGGTCTTCCACACGGCCATAGCCATACGTAAATTGTTTACTAGGTTTCCATCGC
>CAYQOD010000161.1:0-5096 GCA_964419065.1 uncultured Thermodesulfobacteriota bacterium
AAGTCTTCGCCTGAAGGCGAGGGTTTTTCTCCCATTCCCCGAAGGGGACAATAATGCAGTTTCCTCATTATCGACCACGTCGCCTCAGGGCGAATGAAAACTTCCGTCGTCTGATTAAGGAGGCCGCTGTGTCGGTCGATGATCTGATCTATCCCCTTTTTGTCCGTCCTGGAAAGGGCGTGAAAAACCCTATCAGTTCAATGCCTGGCTGCTATCAGCTCTCAATAGATGAATTGGTCAAAGAGGCACAGGAAGTAAAAGCGCTGAATATACCCGGAATCATCCTCTTCGGGATTCCAGAAAAAAAGGATGAAGTGGCCTCAGGGGCCTATGCAGACAATGGCATCATTCAAAGGGCTGTCAGGGCCCTCAAAGATTCTGTTCCTGAACTTCTCATCATCACTGACGTATGCCTCTGCGAATATACCAGTCACGGACACTGCGGTTTGGTCAAAGACGGGGTGATCCTAAACGATCCCACCTTAGAGCTCTTGGCCCGCCAGGCCCTCTCCCATGTCAGGGCAGGGGCAGACATGGTAGCCCCCTCTGACATGATGGACGGGAGGGTGAAGGCTATACGCGAGATTTTGGATCAAGAGGACCATTCCCATATCCCCATTATGGCATACAGCGCCAAATACGCCTCGACATTTTACGGCCCCTTCCGAGAGGCGGCAGAGTCACCGCCGCAGTTCGGGGATCGCCGCTCGTATCAGATGGATCCGGCCAACAGCGATGAAGCCCTCCGAGAAGTGGCCCTGGATCTGAAAGAAGGTGCGGACATCGTCATGGTCAAGCCCGCCCTTGCCTATTTGGATATCATCTATCGGGTAAAGACGGAGTTCGGGGTGCCGGTAGCTGCGTACAATGTAAGCGGAGAGTATGCCATGATCAAGGGAGCAGCACAACTGGGCTGGATCGAGGGAGAGGGAGTTATGCAGGAGGTACTGCTCTCCATCAAGAGGGCCGGAGCGGATATCATCCTGACCTATTGTGCCAAGGAGATGGCAAAGCTACTGTCGAAATAACCCTCCCTCTATAGGACCGTGCACTTTTCAAGGAGTTGGGATTTTTGGGAGCAGAATGTATGGTGGAACGAGAGGACCCCTGGTGATGACACCTCAAAATAAGGGGGTATTACAGGCGGACTTGAGGATGATCGCCTGGGAGGTGACGAGGAGTTGCAATCTCAGTTGCCTCCACTGCCGGGCGGCTGCCGATCAGGGGCCGTATGAAGATGAGCTTACCACTCAGGAGTGTTTCCGGTTTATCGATGAGGTCGCCGCCTTCAGCCGACCGGTCTTGATCCTCACCGGTGGTGAACCCCTCATGCGGGAGGACATCTTCGAGATCGCCCGTTACAGCAGCTCCAAGGGGCTGCGGGCGGTCATGGCCGTGAACGGGACTCTCGTGGATGCCGAAAAGGCGTTTGCCGCCAAACGGACCGGCATCCAGAGGGTGAGCATAAGTCTGGATGGTGCCACGCCCGAGAGCCATGATCGATTCCGTGGTGTAGAAGGCACCTTTGTCGGGGCCATAAAGGGGATACGATACCTCAAGGAGGCAGGGCTGGACTTTCAGATCAACACTACCATAACCAAAAGAAATCTTGCAGAAATAGACGCTATCCTCCAGTTAACAATAGAGTTGGGTGCTGTGGCGCATCACATATTCCTGCTGGTTCCTACAGGAAGGGGAAGAGAATTGGCCGGGGAGGAGGTGGCACCGGAGGAGTATGAGCGGATGTTAGCATGGTTCTACGAGCAGGAAGCCAAGGTACCGCTACAACTCAAAGCCACCTGTGCCCCCCAGTATTACCGCATTGTCCATCAGCGTGGCGGGGTACGGGGGCGGAGAGGTGAAGGGAAAAGACTCGATGCCTTCACCCGAGGATGTCTGGGTGGAATCTCCTTCTGTTTCCTCTCTCACCAAGGGGATGTCCAGCCCTGCGGCTATCTGGAGGTCATGGGCGGGAACATACGGGAGCGGCCCTTTCAGGAGATCTGGGAGGGGGCCGAGGTGTTTCAACGGTTGAGGGATGCAAACGGCCTCAAGGGAAAATGCGGCAAATGTGAATATCGAGTGGTATGCGGCGGTTGTAGGGCGCGGGCGTACTCATTACATGGTGACTACCTTGCAGAAGAACCCCTGTGCCCCTATAAACCACGAGGTCAACAACAATCTAAAAAATTGGGTTCCGGTCGGAGGTCAAGGGGTCGAGTAATTAAACCCAGGAGTTTAAAAACATTTGAGCGCTAGAACCCTTGACCCCTCGAACCCTTTTGGGTTAAAAATTCAAACTAATGTGATAATGATAAAAGAAATTGAGATGTCCGCATATGGTGTGAGTCATGCCCCCTCTTAAAAAACTCTTTCTTATCGACGGTAACTCGTATATCTTCCGCGCCTTTCATGCTATCAGGGGATTGTCCACCTCCAAAGGCCTCCCCACTAACGCCATCTTTGGCTTTACCTCTATGCTCTTGAAGGTATTGAATGATCATAAACCCGATGGGGTCGCAATGGTCTTTGATCCCAAAGGTCCTACTTTCCGCAACAAGATCTACCAGGATTATAAGGCCAATAGACCCACGATGCCCGATGATCTTGCCCTCCAGATCCCTTATATAAAGAGGATCGTTGAAGCCTTTCGCATATCCATCGCGGAAAAAGAAGGCTATGAGGCAGACGATCTGATTGGGACCATCGCGAAGGAGGCGGAAAAAGAAGGCATCGAGGTGGTCATCGTCAGCGGAGACAAGGACCTCCTCCAACTGGTGAGCGCAAAGGTCACGGCACTCGACACCATGAAGGACGCGCATAAGGGCCTGCGAGAGGTGAAGGAGCGGTTCGGCGTCAGCCCCGAGCGCCTCCCGGACATCATGGGACTGGCCGGCGACAGTATCGACAACATCCCCGGCGTCCCAGGGATCGGAGAGAAAAGAGCAGTCGATTTGATCAAGCGGTTTGGAAGTCTCGACTCACTATTGCAGAAAGTGGACAAGGTGGATGAAAAAGAAATCAAAAAGAAGGTCAAAGAGAATTTAATAGAATATAAGGACCAGGCCCTCCTGAGCCGGGAACTGGCCACCATCGACACCCATGTCCCGATAGAGTTTCGTTGGGACGATTTTCTCCTCTCCCCGCCGGATGAGAAAAATCTGCGGATCATCTTCAAAGAGCTCGAATTCCATAAGTTTCTCCAAGAACTCTTCCCGCAAAAGAGCATCTCCTATGAGGACTACCACCTCATAACCGACGAGGGAGAGCTGGATGAGCTGCTGAACATTTTAAAGGGAGCAAAGGCCTTTTCCGTGGACCTAGAAACCACCTCCCGCAACCCCCTCAACGCCAAGCTCGTCGGGCTCTCCTTTGCAACGAGCCCCCATGAGGCCTACTATATCCCTGTCGGCCATGACTATTTAGGTGCACCTCCACAGCTCTCTTCTTCCCTCGTCTTGGAGAAGTTAAAACCTTTTCTTGAAGATACTCAGAAAGGGAAATATGGACAAAATATAAAATATGACTATCTAGTCCTCAGGCGTCATGGGGTGAGGATGGCTGGAATCACGTGTGATACCATGATCGCCTCGTACCTCCTCAACCCCACCAAGCGCAGTCACAGTCTGGAAAGCATCGCCCATGAATATCTGGAGCATCAGATGATCACTTATAAGGAAGTAACAGAGAAGGGGCAGGGGTTTCAGAAGGTAGACCTCCAGCAGGCCACAGAATATTCCTGTGAGGATGCCGATGTTACGTTCCTGTTAGCCGAGGTGCTCACGGAGAAATTGGAGCAGGAGGGTCTCAAAGAACTCCTTGTTCAGATGGAACTCCCGTTAGTGGAGGTCCTGGCCGAGATGGAACTCTGGGGTGTTCGGATCAATCCCGACCTCCTCTTGGAACTCTCCAAAGAGCTGGAGGCGAGGCTCTGGGGGCTAGAGGAGAGGGTTTTCGATCTTGTCGGTGAGGAGTTCAACATCAACTCCACCCAGCAGTTGGGGAAGATCCTCTTCGAGAAATTCAAACTGCCGGTGATCAAAAAGACCAAAACGGGTTATTCCACTGATGTAGGGGTCCTTCAGGAACTGGCCAAGGAACATGAACTCCCGAGGGTGGTCTTGGAGTATCGCAGCCTGACAAAACTGAAATCGACCTATGTCGACACCCTCCCCCAACTAATAGATCCGGCCACAGGGCGCGTCCATACCTCGTATAACCAGACAGTGACCGCCACCGGTAGGCTCTCCAGCAGTGACCCTAATCTCCAAAATATCCCCATCCGCACGGAAGAAGGTCGAAGGATTAGAGAAGCCTTTATTCCCGAAGACGGGTGGTGGATGATCTCCGCCGACTATTCCCAGATCGAGCTAAGGATCCTCGCCCATCTGTCAAGGGATTCCACCCTCATCGAGGCCTTTCAAAGGGACGAAGATATCCACACAAGGACGGCCTCGGAAATCTTCGGCATCCCTCCGAACGAGGTAACCCCCCAGATGCGGCGAGAGGCCAAGGTGATCAACTTTGGGATTATCTACGGTATGAGCCCCTATGGCCTGGCCAATGAACTGGGTGTGGAATCAAAGGTCGCCGCCGAGTACATCGATGAGTATTTCAGAAGATATCAGGGGGTTAAAACCTATCTTGACGAGATCCTGACGGAGGCCAAGAAGAAGGGATACGTAACCACACTCTATAATCGGCGCCGATATCTACCTGAGATCAAGAGCTCTAATCGCGCTGCCCGACAGTTTGCGGAAAGGACAGCCATCAATACCCCGATACAGGGCACAGCCGCGGACCTTATTAAGATAGCCATGAACAGGATCTACAGACGCATCAGGGACCAGAAGCTGAAGGCCAGGATGCTCATTCAGGTCCACGACGAGCTGGTCTTAGAGGCCCCGGATGATGAGGTAGAACAGGTGGGAAAAATGGTACGAGAGGAGATGGAGGGGGTGATAAAGATAACCGTCCCCCTCAAGGTTTCGGTGGCACAGGGGAGAAACTGGGGTAAGATACACTGAGCCCAATGAGGCATTTTACCCCCTTGTCAATAGGGTTCTTTTACGCTAGAGTTACTCGGGTGTATAGGC
>CAYQOD010000162.1:0-5031 GCA_964419065.1 uncultured Thermodesulfobacteriota bacterium
TTATCCTCTCCCCAGTGGGGAGAGGAAATGACAAGAATCCATTCTCTCGCCCCCGCAGAAAGGAACAGGGAGGGGTTATTTTCTGAGCAATAAAAGAAGGGAGCCCTCCTCCCAGCTTCCGGAGGTTGGAAGGAGAGCTTCTGCAACAACACCTCGTTCACGCTATTCACCTTATAATTCCAAACCTTGCTCTTTGTCCACGCCAGGTCCGTATTATTTTGGAACCGCCTTTTTCCCCTTGGCCTTCTCAGCGAAGGTGGGCATGGGATAACAGAGCTTTCCTGTTGCAGCATCTGGAGGCCATACGATAACCCTTTCGCCACCCTGCCACTGCATGTCTACCATCGAATGCCCGACCTGCAGCCCTGTCTCATCAACATCCCATCCTCCGTAAAAAGACATGAACGTGAGCTTACCGAGGGCGGCCCTGACCTTGGTGGGATCAATGCTCTGGACCTCTTCTGCTGCCAATACATAGGCCAAAACCTGCGCCCCAGCCTCAGCAGCATGATAGTCAGGTATGATATCCTTCCCCAGGACCTCTTTGAATAGTTTTACAAACTCATCCTGACTTGGGCCAATCCAAGGGAGACCAGCCTGCTTGGCCGCCCCCTCTGAATATTTGACACCGTATTCCCAATGAGAGGGGCCCATCACCCCTTCAGCCATACTGGTTAATGCCTCATAGAAGGCTGGTAAGGTTGCAGCAGCTATCAGCGACAGGGCCTTGACATTAATATCCAAGTCCGCCACCTGTCTGTTAAAGAGCTGGCCGTCCTCAAAATGTCCCCCTCCGAGCACTATGTCCGCCTTTGCCGCCTTCAGGTCAGAGAGCAAAGGTGTTAAGTCGGTCACCCCTTTGGGATAGGTGCGCTTAAAGACGATCTTAAACCCAAGTTTCTTTGCATGCTCCTCTGCCCCCTGCATGACCATTCTGGCAAACTCGTCGTCCTCGTAGGCCAGGGCTACCTTTTTTGCCTTTGGATCGATCTTGTGAATCATATCAAGAGTACCCACATGATATCTGGTGCCAGGACCGATAGTTTGTACAATATACTCGTACCCTTGCTGAAAGATACGATCGCTGGCACCACCATGGTCCATGTAGAGCATCTTGTATTTTTCCGCCACCGGGGTTCCGGCAAGGGTAAGCCCTGAACTATATGGGGCGAATACGACATCGACCTTGTCCACGGTAATCAGTCGTTCGATAAGGGTGGTCACAACCTCTTTCTTTGATTCGCAGTCATAGTATTTATATTCAAGAGGAACCTTCTTATCACCAATCTTCACCCCTCCATAGACGTCATTAATCCACTTGACACATGCCTTGATCCCCCCTATCGCCTGCTCCCCTGCCTTGGCATACTGTCCCGAAAGACATGCGGAGTGACCGATTACTATTTTCTTAGGTATCTCTGGAGCAGCCGGCGCATAAACAGCCACTAGGAGCCCCAAGGCCGCCACAAGACCTATAATCCCTATTAACCACCTCTTCCCCATGATGATCCCTCCTTTTTGCCACATTTTTCTCGGCATTACTTATCTCTCTCCCCCTTTCGTTTGGCCTTTTAGACCTTCCCTTCCTCTCCCCCTCCTTTCCTTTTTATCTTAAAAACTATAATACTCACCTAAATAGAAATGTAAACCCTTATTATCTAACGGGGTAAAGAATTTAGAAAATGAGTGTTTAGAATTTGCCTTTATCATCATTTTATACGCACATATTTATGTCGTCATATAGTTAAGTGGCGGGGTTGACCGGGGAGAAGATCTCTCCCCTTCTACAAAAAAGCTCAACTCTAAACCATAGTGGCAAATCCTGTCAATCTTTCTCCTCTCCCATATTCCTCACCACCGCCTCGCCAAATTGGGAACAGCTGAGGAGGGTAGCCCCCTCCATTTGTCGGTAGAGGTCATAGGTGACCGTCTTGGCCTGGATGGTCCTCTGTACGGCCTGCTCGATGAGTCGGGCAGCCTCAATCCACCCTATGTACTGCAACATCATGGCCCCGGAGAGGATTATAGAGCTGGGATTCACCTTGTCCTGGCCAGCGTATTTGGGAGCACTCCCATGGGTCGCCTCAAAGATGGCCACCTCATCCCCCACGTTACCACCAGGGGCCATCCCCAGTCCCCCCACCTGCGCGGCACAGGCATCGGAGAAGTAGTCACCGTTGAGGTTTGGCATGACCATGACATCATAATCCTCAGGTCGCAGGAGGACCTGTTGAAACATGGCATCGGCAAGGCGGTCTTTGATGATGAGATGATTATCAGGCACTGCATCGCCAAAGGTCTTCTCCACGTCCTCCTCCTTGATCACCCGCCCTGCAAATTCCTGCGCCGCCACCTCATAGCCCCAATCCCGAAAGGACCCTTCCGTATATTTCATAATGTTTCCCTTGTGGACCAGAGTCACGCTGCGCCGTTCTTGATCAAGGGCGTACTCAATCGCCCTCCTCACCACCCTCTTGCTGGCGAATTCACTGATCGGTTTTACCCCAATGCCTGAACCCTGTCTAATCTCAACGCCCATCTCTTCGCGCAGAAAGCGTATCACCCGTGCACCCTCATCGGTATCTCCCCGCCACTCGATCCCCGCATAGACATCCTCAGTGTTCTCACGAAAGATGACAAAATCTATCATCTCTGGCCGTTTCATGGGGGAAGGGGCACCCGGGATATAGCGGATGGGCCTGATACAGGCATAGAGGTCAAATATCTGTCTCAGGGCCACATTAAGACTTCGAAATCCACCAGCCACCGGTGTCGTCAGCGGTCCCTTGATTGCCACCCTGTAATGGCCGATGGCTTGCAAGGTCTCAGGGGGGAGGGGATTACCGTACCGCTTCATGGCCTCTTCACCAGCCCAGACCTCGTGCCAGACGATCTTCCTCTGGCCGGCATAGGCCTGTTCCACCGCCGCATCCATTACCAGTACGGCCGCACGCCAGATATCCGCCCCCACCCCATCACCCTTTATAAAGGGGATGACGGGATGATCGGCTACAGCGGTTACCTTTCTGTCTTTTATCGCTATTGTTCCCCCCATCTCTCAGCTCAGGTCTTCCGTCTTAATCAATTCCTCAAATCTCAGGTCCATCCCCAGGATCCCCACGATCTCCTCATCCTTGTTTCTAACAGGGGCGGAGACGGTAATACAGAGGGCCCCGGTGATATAGGAGCTATAGAAATCGGTCACGTGGACCTTCCCGGTCTTAAGCGGCTCTATGAACCACTCTCGATTGGAGTAATCGATATCGGTGCCGATCTGTTCGTACTTGGCCCGATCCTCAGGGCGGGTGATATTCCTGGTGATCTTTTTTCCCTTCACGTCGGTGACATAGAGGAACTGGATAAAGGGGTTCTCTTGTTCAACCTTCTCCAAAAGGGCTTCTTGGCGCACAGGTTCCATAGACCGTATGTCTGGGTCGTCCACCACCTCGTCGATAAGGTGAGCGGCCATCTCATACGCCCTCCGCTTTATCAGGTCGAAATCTGAGATGAAGAGCTCGGGGAGATACTTCCTGGCCTTTTTCTCCATCTCTTCTGAGGAGATGTCCGTGATCCTTCCTTGGGCATACTCATCCTTTACCCACTTATAGATCTTGGCTATACCCGGGTGCCTTTTGTCCACCCGCTCGTTGTCCGTCAGGGCGAAGTATGAATTAATCCACTGAGCGATCCCTGCAGTGCCCGATTTATCGCTTATAGTCACGGTAAGGGGCCTGTTGAGGATCTTCGCAGTGTTGAAGATGTTGTAGATCTCCTCGTTCTTGAGGATCCCATCGGCGTGAATACCCGCCCTCGTGGTATTAAACTCCGCACCGACAAAGGGGTAGTTTTTAGATATATGCTCGCCGATAATTCTCTCGTAGTAGTTCCTGATCTCGGTAATAACGGTGGTGTCAACCCCGTTCTGGTCCCCGGTAAGGCTGATATATTCAATGATCATACCCTCAATGGGGGCATTACCGGTCCTCTCACCAAACCCGAGTAAACTCCCATTGACCGCTGCGCAGCCATAGATCCAGGCGGTACTGGAATTAATGAGGACCTTATGAAAGTCATTGTGGCCGTGCCACTCCAGTTCTTCTGAGGGAAGTCCTGCATCATCCTTCAAGGCATGTATGAGTTTCGGCACACTGCGGGGCAAGGTAGCACCAGGATAGGGTACCCCTAAACCCAACGTATCGCACAGCCTGATCTTCACCGACGCCCCTCCCTCTGCGGCCAGGCGCATGAGTTCCTGTGTTAAGGGGACCACGAATCCGTAGATATCTGCCCTGGTAATATCCTCAAAGTGGCATCGCGGCTTCACCCCCTCTGCCAAGGCCGCCTCCACAACCCGCAGGTAGTCTATCAGGGCTGCCCTCCTGTTCTTGCCGAGCTTTAAAAATATATGATAATCCGATACCGAGGTTAAAATCCCGGTCTCCTTGAGACCCATCTCACGGACCAACTTAAAATCACCCTTATCCGCCCTGATCCAACCCGTGATCTCAGGGTATCGATACCCCTTCTCCAGGCACCGCTGAACGGCTTCTTTGTCTCTATCGCTGTAGAGGAAGAACTCAGTCTGTCGTATGACACCATTGGGGCCGCCCAATCGATGGAGCATATCGTAGAGGTCCACAATCTGCTGCACGGTATAGGGGGGCCTGGCCTGCTGTCCGTCTCGAAAGGTGGTGTCGGTGATGAAAATCTCCTCTGGTGGATCTATCAGTTCAACTTGGTGATCGAATTCAACGCGACATACCTCCTCATAGGGGAAGACATCTCTGAACAGAGTGGGTTCATCCACGTCCTGGAGCTTGAACCGCTCCCTCTTTCGGATACGGCTGTCGAGAAAGCTCTTTCCCCTCTTCGCAATGACCATCTCATATCTCCTTGTGCACTTATATTCCGACTAATGATATTTCTCTTGCACAAGGGAGTCAATACTTTTCCCTCCAGATTCACCTCACCGCCTTCAATCCCGTGAACACAATGAGAAAAGCACAATAATTATCCTTGCAAAGGAGGAAA
>CAYQOD010000163.1:0-5030 GCA_964419065.1 uncultured Thermodesulfobacteriota bacterium
CCCAATGAAAAATATCAAATATACGCACTATACCGGAGCATTATAGTATCTATTTATTGAAAAGACAAGGATCTAAGCCCCTAAGCCTATCCTCGTATGAGCCGGGTTATTTCAGAAAAATCGGCGTTCTGAATGGCGCAGAGAGACCTTCTCGGGGTACAAGGGAGATGTTCCCCTTGTACCCCGAGAGGCCAGCATTAAGGGGTTTTTATTATGAGGAGGGGAAAATCCCTACAGGTTGATATTGGAGTACTTCCTCCAGGGCCTGGCTACCTGCTTGTTTTCCAATATTTCGAGTGCTCTGCAGACGTACTTGCGGGTGTCATGGGGCATGATGACATCGTCCACATACCCCCGCTCCGCCGGCTGATACGGATGCTCGAACTTGGTACGGTATTCCTCGATCCGCTTCTGCGCCGTCTCTTTGGGATTCTCAGATTGTTTGATCTCTTTGGCGAAGATGACGCTCGCCGCAGTCTCAGCCCCCACAATGTTGACCTTGGCCGTCGGCCAGGCGAAGACCAGATCTGCCCCGATGCTCTTGTCGAGCATGGCATAGTGGGCACCGGCATAGGACTTGCCGATGATTATGGAGACCAAGGGGACCGTAGCGTCTGCCCAGGCAAACAACGTCTTTGCCCCGTGGCGCAAGATCCCCTTCCACTCATGGGGGGAACCGATCCAGAAGGCCGGGCAGTCCACGAAGGTCACCAGCGGTATGTTGAATAGATCGCAGAACCGAACAAACCTCGCCAGCTTATCAGAGGCGTCACAATCGAGCCCGCCCATGAGCACTGTGGGCTGGTTCGACACGATCCCTGCTACCCTGCCGCCAAACCGTGCAAATCCAACGATGAGATTGCGGGCGAAGTACTTGTGTATTTCGAAGAAGGTTCCCTTATCGACCACCATGTCGATGAGCGGGTACATATTGTAGGGGACGCGAAGCATCGGATCGGGAAGGAACTCATCGAGTTCAGGGATCTCCCTGTTCGGGTCATCCCCTGTCTCGATCGTCGGTGGCCTTTCCCTATTGTTGGAGGGGAGATAGGACAAGAGCTTCTTAGCCAGCTCTATAGACTCCTTATCATCCTCACCGACAATATGGGTGCCCCCTGATTTCATCGCGTGGGCCTCCCATCCAGCCAGTTTCTCGAGAGTGATATCCTCGCCGGTCTGGGTCTTGACAAAGGCGGGTCCAGCGATACCCATAAAGCCGGTCGTCTTGCTCTGGATGAGGAAGTCATTCATGATGGGGTGATAGGCCTGCCCGCCGAGGCAGGGGCCAAGCAGCAGCGCGATCTGAGGGACAATCCCCGAGGCGAGGATCTGGGCCCGGAAGGTCCACCCGTAGGCCTCGAGGGTATCCATGCCCTCCTGCAGGCGTGCACCGCCGGAATCGTTAATCCCGACGAAGGGCCACCCCTTCTCCTTGGCAAAATCGCAGGCCCACACGAATTTTTTTCCGTGATACTCACCGAAGGTACCGGCCATGGCGGTGAAGTCCTCAGAAACGACCACAACATTTCTGCCATCTACCTTTCCGTATCCGGCAACGACACCCTCAGCAGGTATGTACGCATCGGCCATGCCGAATTCGTGTTGCCGATGCCTCATGAAGGTGCCGACTTCCACAAAGGTTCCGGGATCAAGGAGCATATCGATCCGCTCTCGTGCGTTGGTCTGCCCCTTTTTTCGACGCTTTGCGAGGGCCTCTTCACCGCCCATTGCTAAGGCGACCTTTCGTCGCTTCATATAATCATCGTAAATGGCGTCAAACTTTCCCATTACAAACCTCCTTTCTTATATCCTCAGTTGAGCATGTTCAAAATATCACAAATTTACTGTATCGTAAGACATTCCCCTTGTCAAGCCAAAAGAGACCGTTTGCCCTGGGCCCCCCTGGTCTTTATGAATTGACAAGGGGAGACCGAATATATTAACATTTACCACTGAACTATCCATGGGAGCTGAGTACATTGTGAGATCGAAGGCCGTCTCGGAGCGATAGTTTTCTCGAGCCTTAACTTCACGGGGCGTAGCTTTCTGAACCCCCCGGAAGGAATCTCCTGCTTGGTTCTTCATGGGGAGGGAATCGCAGACCTCCAGAGGGGTAGATCGCAGGCCTGCGGGGAGAGAGGCGGATTCATCTCCTCAAAATGAGGTTGGTTGTTTATAGAGTGCAGTATGTTCATCAGCGGAATTAAAGTAAGTCCTCATGAGGGTTTGAGGGAGGAGGATTCATGGACGAAGAGGAGCTGATGAGAAGGTTATGTGAGGAAGATGAGGAATTCAGGCAGCTCAAGGAGGGACATGCCTGGTTTCACAGAAAGGTGGAGGATCTGGACAAAAAGACCTTTTTGACCCCAGCGGAGCGGTTGAAGAGAGAGGAGTGGAAAAAGAGAAAGCTCATCTTAAAGGACAGGATGGAGGAGATGATGGTAGCGTATCGTCGTAGGATGGGAGACGAGAAATGAAGAAAACAGGGGCCCAAATCCTATTGGAGAGCCTCAAGCAAGAAGGGGTGGAGGTGATTTTCCATTATCCTGGAGGAGCCATCCTCCCTATCAACGATGAACTTACCCGCTACGATTTCAAAATAATACTGGTCCATCACGAGCAGGGGGCGGTCCATGCGGCTGATGGATATGCCCGGGCCAGCGGCAAGGTAGGGGTCTGTCTGGTTACGTCTGGTCCAGGTGCCACGAACACCGTCACGGGGATCGCTACCGCCTTCATGGATTCCATCCCGGTCGTCGTCTTCACGGGGCAGGTTCCCACCCCCCTCATCGGGAACGATGCCTTTCAAGAGGCTGACATTGTGGGGATTACCCGCCCCTGCACCAAGTACAATTATCTGGTTACCGATGTGCGCAACGTGGCGCGGACCGTGAGAGAGGCCTTTTATATCGCCAGGTCCGGGCGAGCTGGCCCTGTGCTGGTCGATCTCCCCAAAGATGTCTCGACGGATACCGCTGAATTTAAATATCCGCAAGAGATCAACATTCGAGGATACAAGCCCACCATCGATGGGAATATCCCGCAGATCAAGAAGGCCTTAGGGCTCATTCTCAAGGCACACAGGCTAGTGATCTACGCCGGTGGAGGGGTCGTCTCTTCTGGTGCCGCAGATGAGCTCATCAAACTGGTGGAGATGCTCCATATCCCTGTCGCCATGACCTTGATGGGTCTGGGGGGGTTCCCGGGTACTCATCCCTTATCCCTGGGGATGTTGGGGATGCACGGTACCTATCGGGCCAATATGGCGGTGACCGAGTGCGACCTTTTGATTGCCATCGGTGCCAGATTTGATGACCGGGTCACCGGGAAGATAGAGGCCTTTGCCCCCAAGGCCAAGAAGATCCACATTGATATTGACCCTACCTCCATCAGCAAGAACGTCAGGGTGGACATACCCATTGTAGGGGACTGTAAGCGGATCCTGACCAAGATGATCGCGTTTCTCCAGGAGACAGAAGGCGTGCAGGAGCACGGGAGGTCTTTGGAACCCTGGCACCAGCGGATCGAGGAATGGAAGAATGCTCATCGTCTCACATACCATCAAACTCAGGTCATCAAGCCCCAGTATGTTATCGAGAAGATCTATGAGCTGACCAAAGGAAACGCCATCATCACCACCGAGGTGGGACAGAATCAGATGTGGGCTGCCCAATTTTATCTGTTTGACCTCCCCCGCAGCCTCCTCACCTCGGGGGGACTGGGGACTATGGGCTATGGATTTCCTGCGGCCATCGGGGCCCAGGTGGCCTTCCCTGACCGAACAGTGATTGATATCGCCGGGGATGGGAGCATCCAAATGAATATTCAGGAGTTGGCCACCGCGGTTCAATATAAGTTACCGGTGAAGGTAGCTATCCTCAACAACGGATACCTGGGGATGGTGCGTCAGTGGCAGGAACTCTTCTACGAGCGCAGGTATACCATGACCCGTATCGGGGAGTTCAGCCCTGATTTCGTAAGGCTTGCTGAGGCCTATGGGGCGGTGGGCCTGCGAGCCACCAGTCCCGACGAGGTGGTCCCCGTGATTCAAGAGGCCCTGCGGACTCCGCTGCCCGTCATCATGGACTTCGTCGTGGAGCCGGAAGAGGGGGTCTACCCCATGGTGCCAGCCGGTGAGGCGATAGATCGAATGCTCTTGGTATGAGGAGAAGACATGCGTCATACGATAAGCTGCCTGGTGGAAAATGAACTTGGTGTCCTGGCCCGGGTAGCAGGTCTCTTCAGCGGGAGGGGGTTTAATATCGAAAGCCTTTCGGTAGCCGAGACCTTGGATCCAACCGTCTCCGTCATGACCATCGTGACGAGGGGGGACGACCAGATTCTCGAACAAATCACTAAACAGCTCAACAAGTTGGTGTGCGTGATCAAAGTAATGGATCTGGAGGGGAAGGAGTATGTAGAGCGGGAGATGGTCCTCGTCAAGGTAGCGGCCACAGCACAAAACCGCGCGGAGATCCTCAGGATAACGGACATCTTCCGGGGTAAGGTAGTGGATGTCAACCCCAAGAGCTATACCATCGAGGTGACTGGAGACGAGGATAAGATCAAGGCCTTTCTCGAGATCCTCAAGCCCATAGGAATCAAGGAGGTGGCCCGTACGGGCCGTGTGGCCCTGGTGAGGGGTTAACGTTCAGCGCACAAGGGGGATGTGATGGCAACAATCTACTATGATAAAGACGCCGATCTGAAGTACCTGAAGGGGAAGAAGATAGCGATCATCGGGTATGGCAGCCAAGGGCATGCTCAGGCCCAGAACCTACGAGATAGCGGATTAACGGTGGTCGTGGCCGAACTGGAAGGGACGGCGAACTACCGTTTGGCCCAGAAGCATGGGTTTCCCCCGATCTCCGCCGCGGAGGCCGCTCAGGGTTGCGATGTCATCCAGATATTGCTTCCTGACACGGCACAACCCCGGATCTATACGAATGAGATCGAGGGGGGACTCAAGGAGGGGAAGACACTGATCTTCTCCCATGGGTTCAATATCCACTATGGACAGATCATCCCTC
>CAYQOD010000164.1:0-4870 GCA_964419065.1 uncultured Thermodesulfobacteriota bacterium
GATGGCGACAAGGGACCCTTCCGCGGCGAACTTCCTTGCTACCGCAGCCCCGATACCACTGCCTCCTCCCGTAATCAAAGCCACCTTATCTTTGAGCCTCATCCCCTATCTCCTTTTTCTGAGAGGTTAACCGACTCTATGGCACAGATAGGGTGAAAAATCAAGGGGCAAAGCGTTTTTCACCCTTGCATTTGTCCCCCCAATAGTGTATTAAACGGATGGCACAATGTCCTTTTTAGAGGTTTGTAGAGATGAAGGGTAGCTTTCGCTGGCGTCTTTTGCTCATCCTTTTCATTTTCATCGGTGCCGTGGTCTATTTCTTTCCCACCCTGACACGGGAGATCCCTCCCTGGTGGCCCAAATTCTTCCCCAAAGACAAGGTTCACCTCGGCCTCGACCTGCAAGGGGGGATGCATCTCATTCTCGAGGTGGAGTCCCCTAAGGCCGTGGAGAGCTCTGCCGAGCGGATCAGGAACGACCTGAAGGATGATCTCAAGAAAGAACGGATATTCTACACATATCTAGACCGGGTAGAAGGGGATAAAATAGCAGTGACTCTCTTGAACCCGGAGGTAAAAGCGAAGTTCGACGAGTACCGAAAAGACCGGTATCCCATCTTACAGGAGATCGATTCGCAGAGAGAGGGAGACAGGGTCAAGGTCCTCTTGAAGATGGATCCCCGGCACGTGGAGGAGATCGAGAAATTCGCCGTGGACCAGGCCCTGGAGACCATCCGCAACCGGGTGGATCAGTTCGGGGTAGCAGAACCCGAGATCGCCCGACAGGGAAAGGACAGGATCCTGGTTCAACTGCCGGGCATCAAAGATCCCCAGAGGGCCAAGGACCTCATCGGCAAGACGGCCCTCTTGGAGTTTAAAATAGTGGACGAAGAACACGATCTGAGCCGTGCCCTGACAGGCGAGATACCCTTCGGCGATATCATCCTCTATAAACGGGACGTAGATCCTCAGACAGGGGCGGTGCGCAAAGAACCCTACTTACTCAAGGAAAAGACCCTGATGACCGGAGATGCCCTGAAGGATGCGCGGGTTGGATTTGATAATTACAACATGCCCTATATCGCCCTCAGCTTTAATCCCGCAGGGGCACGGCTCTTTGAGCAGATCACCGGCGACAACGTAGGCAAAAAGTTGGCCATCATCCTCGATGAGAACGTCTACTCGGCTCCGGTCATCAAGCAGCGTATCACCGGGGGCGCGGCGGTGATCGAGGGGACTTTCACACTCGAAGAGGCCCGTGACCTGGCCATTGTGCTGCGTGCCGGTTCCCTCCCTGCCCCGGTTCAAATCCTGGAGGAGCGTACCGTGGGACCTTCCCTCGGGCAGGATTCCATCAACAAGGGGATCAAATCCATCATCATCGGGGGGATCCTCGTGATCATCTTCATGGTGATCTACTACCGTTTGTCGGGTGCGGTGGCTGATATTGCCCTCATTATGAACCTCATCTTGCTCCTGGGAGCCCTAGCCGCCCTCAGGGCCACGTTGACCCTGCCGGGGATCGCGGGCATAGTCTTGACGGTTGGAATGGCTGTAGACGCGAACGTACTGATATTCGAGAGAATTAAGGAAGAGATGCGGCTAGGAAAACCACCACGGGCGGCCCTTGAAGCGGGGTACTCAAGGGCTTTTTTGACTATTATGGACTCCAATGTTACCACTCTTATTGCCGCCGTGGTCTTGTTTCAGTTTGGGACTGGGCCTATAAAGGGATTTGCCATTACCCTGAGCATTGGCATTATGGCCAGCATGTTTACAGCTATTGTGGTGACGAGGTTCATCTTTGACTACGTATTGAGCAAGGTAAGGGTTAAGCGTCTGAGCATCTGAGGGACTTGATTCATATGGAGATTATTAAACCGGGGACAAATATTAATTTCATGGGGAAGAGGGGACGCGCCTTTCTCCTCTCAATCATCTTAATAATCGTCGGTTTCATCAGTTTAATCCTGCACGGTGGCCCCAATTACGGCATCGATTTTGCCGGCGGCACGCTGGTCCAGGTAAAGTTCTTCCAGCCGGTAGCAATTGATTCGATCAGGGATGCCCTGAGGGGGGGGGAGTTAGAGAGGAGTGTAATCCAGAGGTTCGAGGTTGAAGGGAGGGATGAATACCTCATCCGCCTCCAGACAACTTCTTCTGATCTCGCCGCGTTATCCCTCACCATCGGCGAGGCATTGACAAAGCGGTTTGGGGAAAAAGGGTTTGAGGTGCGACGCACCGAGATGGTCGGTCCCAAGGTGGGGAAAGACCTGCGCAGTAAGGGCCTCCAGGCCATCATCTTCGCCCTGATCGGGATACTGATCTATATCAGTTGGAGGTTTGAGTTCCGGTTCGCCGTTGGGGCAGTGGTAGCGCTGGCCCATGATGTCATGATCACTGCAGGGGCCCTCTCCCTCACCAACAAGGAAGTCTCCCTCCCTGTCCTGGCTGCCCTGCTGACCATCGTCGGTTATTCCCTCAACGACACCATCGTGGTTTACGATCGCATTAGAGAAAATATGCGTAAGATAAGAAAAGAGCCGTTTGAAAAGGTGATAAATCTCAGTACCAATGAAACCTTGAGCAGAACGATCTTAACCGGCCTCACTACACTCATCGTCCTCATCATCCTCTTCTTCCTGGGAGGAGGGGTGATCCATGACTTTACCTTTACCCTCATCGTTGGAATCATCGTCGGCACATATTCCTCCATCTTCGTAGCCAGCGCCCTCGTGCTCGTGTGGGAAAAGAAGTTCCCGAAAAAGAAAAAACGATAAAACGAGAGGACCCATGGCTTTGCTGATCAGGGGAGGAAGGGTAATCGATCCTCTCCTCGGCCTCGATGAATTTCTCGACATCCTCATAGAAGACGGGCGTATCAGCGAGGTCGCCCCTGCCATACGGAAGGCTGATATACCTGCAGTGGAGGCCCAGGGCAAGGTCGTCGTGCCTGGTTTTATTGACATGCACGTTCACCTCCGGGACTTCAACGAGGCCCATAAGGAGACCATCGCCACAGGGACGAGGGCAGCCGCCCTGGGTGGATTTACGACGATCATCTGCGAGCCTAATACCGATCCCCCGATGGACAACTGCCGGACCCTGCACACGTGGTTCAGGTTGGCCCAGCAGGAGGGGTGCATCAACCTCTACACCAAGGTCTGCATCACCCGGGGGCGGAGAGGTGAGAAGCTCACCAGATTAGGGGACCTCTCCCGCAGGCCGTGGGTCGTGGCTGCCACTGATGATGGAAACCCGGTGGTGAGGGACGAGGTGATGGAGCGGGCCTTTGCAAAGGCACGGGACTATGAACTCCTCCTGACCCCCCACTGTGAGGAGTCTCCCGCTACCCTCCAGGCCTTTCAAAGAGATAATCCTCTCGCCCCCTTGCCCGCGGAGATCGCCCAGTACCGGAGGGAGCCCTACTATGTGGCCAGAGAACTTGCGCTGGCCGAGAGCGCCGACTGGCGAGTGCACATCTGCCATGTGAGCATGGCCGAATCTCTCGATCTGGTCAGAAGGGCCAGGGCACGTTGGGTGCCGGTCACCTGTGAGGTTACCCCACATCACCTCACCCTCTCTGCGGAGGATGTACAGAGACATGGGACCGATGCCAAGGTCAACCCACCCCTGCGGAGCAAGGAGGATGTGGAAGCCCTCAGACAGGGATTGAGAGATGGCACGGTGGACGTGATCGCCTCGGATCACGCACCCCATACACCCGAGGAGAAGGCCCGGGGGTGGGACGAGGCCCCCATGGGGGTCATCGGTCTGGAGACGACCTTGGGGGTAGTGCTTACGGCACTGGTCCGTCCCGGGATCATTACCCTGGCCGAGGCGATAGAGCGGATGTCCACGAATCCAGCCAAAATTTTAAACCTGCCGGGCGGCTCCCTGGCGGTGGGTAAACCCGCCGACATCACCATCATCGACATGGACGAGGAGTGGGTGGTTGATCCCGAAACCTTCGCCTCCAAGGGACGTAACACCCCCTTCAAGGGCTGGCACCTCAAGGGCAAGGCCTACGCCACCATCGTCGGAGGAAAGGTGGTGATGAAGGGGGGAGATCTGGTGATCTGAACATTTGTCCTAGCTTCATCGCTACCGTCCAACTATCCTATTGCAATACGTAAGCTTCAGCCCTCCTATTCCTCTCCCTCATACTAAGGTACAAACGATATCAACTCTTTTGCTATTTCCCTTAAAAGATACTATATTTTCATGTAGTGGTAACAAACGAGGGGCAACTATGCGGAAAAAGCACCTTTATCTCCCGGTCATCTCAATCCTTGCAACCGTCTTTACCCTCCTCGTCCTGCTGAGCATCTCCACCGTCAGAAACCTACACCGAGAGCGGTTGAGGATGGAAGAATCGCTCTTCAGAGATGGCCTCATCGTCCTGAGGAGCCTTGAGGCATCCTTTCGGTCCGGCATGAGGGGGATGATAGGAGGGGGGGAGAATCTCCAGTGGCTCGTGTCCCAGATTTCAGCCCTCACGGATATACGCTTCATCGGTCTCGTAGATAGAGAGGGTGTTATTATTGCCCACAGTGAGGATGATTTGGTAGGCACTTCATATCCTCACATGGAAAGGCTTAAAGAACTAACCGAACAGGAAGGATCAAAAAGCTGGTTCGGTACAAATGGATCATTTGTTGTCGCCAAACGTTTTCAGCCGTTACACTCCCCCCGCGGGAGGATGAGCGATAGGCATAGTTCCATGCACTCTATGAGGCACTGGAGGGGTGGTCCTTTTGAATCCATCCTGTCTGACAAAACGTATGCACTCGTGGGCCTGGACACCAAAACATTCGAGCAGGGGCGCACAAGCGACATCCGCCATGCCATCATGATGGGACTGATCCTCT
>CAYQOD010000165.1:0-4854 GCA_964419065.1 uncultured Thermodesulfobacteriota bacterium
AGCGGGCGGAAAGGGAACGGGAACTGTGGATCTTTCAGGTCAAAGAGATCGAGGCCGCTCATCTCAGAACAGGGGAAGAGGAGGAGTTGACACGGGATCGCAACCTCCTGAAAAACGCCCAGAGGCTGATGCAGTTGGCCCAGACGTGCGACCAGGTACTCTACTCCGATGGTGATTCTTTAGTGGAACGGTTGGGCAAAGTCGAACAGGACATGGAGGCCCTCACCGAACTGGATCCCTCCCTCTCTCAACTCAAAGGTACTATCTCCTCTGCCCTGCTGCAACTGGAGGAGGCATCGGCAGAACTCAAGGGGTATATCAGCAAGATCGATCTGGACCCCAATCGGGTGGAGGAGATAGAGCTGAGAATTGATGAGATCCAGCGCCTCAAGCGGAAGCACAAGGCATCCTCAGTGGAGGAGATCCTCGCCTATAAGGAGAAGATCGAGCAGGCACTGCAGGGGGTTGCCGACCTCGGCGCAGAGATTGCCCGTCTGGAGAGAACCAGGAAAGAGGGAGGAGGAAAGATCCTCGAACTGACCCGGAAGTTGTCTGAAGGGCGCAGAACAGCGGTGAGTCAGCTGAAGAGAGAGGTCGAGGATGAACTGGCGACCTTGGGAATGCAGAGGACGACCTTCGAGGTGGGGATGAAGGCCATATCACCAGGAGGGGATTCCCTGGAAATCGAGGGGACGATCATAGGGCCGCGAGGGGGGGAGGAGATCGAGTTTCTCATCTCCCCCAATGTCGGAGAGGAACCGAGGCCCTTGTCAAAGATCGCCTCCGGGGGTGAGCTTTCACGCATCATGCTGGCCATCAAGAAGATCCTGACTAAGGGGGGGGTAGATCAGACCCTTCTCTTCGACGAAGTGGATGCGGGGATAGGAGGGGAGGCTGCTGAGGTGGTGGGGAGTAAGTTGAGGGATCTGGCCCGGTATCATCAGATCCTCTGTGTAACTCACCTCCCCCAGATCGCCGCCTTCGGTCAGACCCACTACCGGGTGACCAAAGGAGAAGTGAGCGGTAGGACGGTGACCTCGGTGGAGCGGCTCCGAGATGAGATGGTGGTAGAGGAGATCGCAAGGATGCTCGGTGGCAAGGGGATCACCGATACGACACGGGCCCATGCCGAAGAGATGGTGCGCAAGGCGAGGGAGGAGACCCGGTGATCCGTAAGGCCACCGTCGCCGATGCCGAGGCGATCCAGCGGTTGATCAACCAGTTTGCCAAAGATGGAAAGATGCTCCCCCGTTCCCTGAGCGAGGTATATGATAACCTACGCGACTTCTCTCTATACGAATCGGAAGGTCACCATATACATGGTGTGTGCGCCCTGCATATCTGCTGGGATGATTTGGCGGAGATCCGTTCTCTCGCCGTGGCGGAAGAGGTGAGGAATAAGGGTGTGGGGGGCAGGCTGGTTGAGGCGTGCCTGCAGGAGGCCCAACAACTGGGGGTCTCACGGATCTTCGTCCTCACCTATATCCCCTCCTATTTTGAGCGGGCTGGCTTCCATGAAGTAGAAAAATCTGCCCTGCCTCACAAGATCTGGGCTGATTGTATCCGGTGCGTTAAGTTCCCCAACTGCGACGAGACCGCCATGATCATCGATCTTTAGACGGGAAGCCCCAGTTCCCATGCCTTCAGCACCCTCCTGACTACCACCCCCCCCTCTGATCTGGGGATCTCGGGACGAAACTCTATCTCCCTGGGTACTATGCGAGGTGAGAAGTACTTCCTCATAAACTCCTGTATCTCTTCCTTGAGCACGTCTGAGGGTGAAAAACTCGGCTTCAGAGAGATGAAGGCCTTGATCTCGTTCCCCTTTAAGGGATCGAGTTTTCCGATAACCCCGGCATCGGCCACGGCTGGATGTCCGAGCAGGGCCTCCTCCACCTCGATGGGGCTCACCATCACCCCGGCCACCTTGATCAGGTCATCCTCTCTCCCCTGGAAGTAGAAATAACCGTCTTCATCCATATAGGCGACATCTCCGGAGATATACCAGGGTTCACGGTGGAAATACTCCCGGTACTGTTCCTCGTCCCGCCAGATCCCCCTCATCATAGTCGGCCACCCCTTCTTGATGGCCAGCTCCCCCAAGGTCAGCGGGGGAAGTTCCTCTCCCTGGGCATCGACTATGGACGCCACAATACCGGGAAAGGGTTTCCCGATGGAGCCCGGCTTAATCGGCATACTGGGGTAATTGGCAATCATGATCATCCCTGTCTCGGTCATCCACCAGGTGTCATGGACGGGGACCCCAAAGGTCCTTCTGGACCAGTAGACGACCTCCGGGGGCAGGGGTTCTCCCACACTGAGGATATGGCGCAGGCTGTGGAGATCATACCGTTTCCTCGCCTCCTCCCCTTCTGCCATCAGCCTTCGGAAGACGGTGGGGGCAGTGTACCAGACCGTCACCCCCTGGGATTGGATCGAACGGTACCATCCTTCGGGCTCAAACCTTCCCCCCCGCACAAAGTTGTCCACGCCACAGAGCCAGGGGGCAAAGACCCCATAGACCGTCCCCGTAATCCAACCAGGCTCGGCAGTTGTCCAGAGGACATCACCATCCCTGAGATCCAGCACCCACTGCGCCGTGATCAGATAGCCGACCATGTCTCGATGGACATGGATAACCCCCTTGGGATCTCCAGTGGAGCCGGAGGTGTAGATGAGGTAGAGGGGATCATCCAGATCCATCCACTCTATATCGAAGTCATAGGGCGCACGGGACATCTCCTCTTCCCAGCTCACTTCACCGGGCCTGAGAACGATGTTCTCCCTCCCCACCAAGATGATGTGGTGAAGTTCAGGCAGTTTACTGAAGGGTACCCGGGCAGCCATCCTGGGGGTGGTCACCAGTACCTTGGCTCCACTATCCTTTAGTCTCTCCCTGACCGCCACCTCCATCAAGGCCTCGAAGAGGGGCCCGAAGATGGCCCCAACCTTGGCACAGCCGACCATGGCGATGTAATACTCGGGGCAACGAGGGAGGAATATGAAGACCCTATCCCCCTTCTCCACCCTCAGCTGCTTGAGGACATTGGCGAACTTGTTGGAGAGGTCCCTCATCTGATGGTAGGTTACCCTCTCCCTCCTGTTCTCATCCTCATAGATCAGACAGAACCTCTGACCTCGAACTGGATCCTCCGCATGCCGATCGATGGCCTCATAGGCGATGTTGACCTTCCCGGTACGGTGCCAACTGAACTTCTGTTCCACCTCCTTCCAATCGAAGGATCGATAGACCTTGTTATAATCCCGGAGATTGGCCTCTGGATTGGCAGGGGGGAGGATATTTTCCATCAGGGCCTCCTCATTAAATTAAATCGGACCATGCATGGAGTCAAAGGGTCCTTCTTTCGCCTCCGTCTGCCCCCCTTCTCCGATCTCATAGATGGGGTATATTTCGTACTTGGACACACCGGAGAGCTCCGTCATCAGCTTCGCCACCTCCTCTTCCTGCTCCGCCTCGATAACGGTGAAGGTGAGATTGCCGTTCAAGGTGGCATACCGATGGAGTATCCGCACCCCCAGGGGTAGCTGGTCGAATATTCTCCCGGCCTTCTCCTTGATTTCCTTCCAACGCTGCAGCTCATGTTCTCCGATGATCAATAAAAGCATCTTACTACCCTCCCATCCTAAAGGGCCCAATAACGGCTGTGCACCTCCTTGACCCGCTGAATGACTGCGGCAATCTCCTGGTACTGGGCCTCCTCCACGTGCTGCATCTCTTCCTTATTAATAATCGAATCGCCGGTCAGCTCCCACAGGACCATCTCTACCGAGTCCCGCAAGGCCTGGGGGTTGTATCCACCCTCCAAAACCAGAACCAGTCTCCCTTTGCAGAGGTCGGCGGCCATCTCCATCAGGAGCGCGGTCATCCGGGCGAAACCTTGCGTGGTGACGTTCATCGACCCGAGCGGATCGCTATGATGAATGTCGAACCCCGCAGACACCATGATTAATTCCGGCCTATACTGTTGAGCAATGGGCACCAGGAGGTGACGAAGGACATTACCGTAACATGCGTCGGAACCTCCAGCCTCCAGCGGGACATTGACGGTGTACCCCTCACCTTCCCCTTTCCCTGCCTCCCGCTCATCTCCACTCCAGGGAAAAAAGGGATGGTGGTGTGCGGAAAAATAGAGGACATGGGGATCATCATAGAAGATGTTCTGTATGCCGTTGCCGTGGTGGACATCCCAATCGACAATCAATACCCTTTCTAGTCCATGGGTCTTTATAGCATACTTGGCTCCTATGGCCTCGTTGTTGAAGATACAGAACCCCATGGCCCGATCCCTTTGGGCATGATGCCCTGGTGGCCTGACGAGGGCAAAGGCGTTCCGTACATCCCCCATTAAGACGGCCCTGACGGCCTCCATTACCCCCCCTGCTGCCAGCCAGGCGGCCTTATAGGTCTTAGGTGACGTTACCGTATCAGGGTCAAATCTGATCTGGGTCTTCTCCGCGCTATCCAGTATCCGATCCACATAATGGGGATCATGGACCCAGAGGAGCTCCTCCAGGGTGGCATATCGGGGCTCTATGTTCACCACCGCACCACCAAAATCCTTGTTGTCCAACATATGATAGATGGACTGAAGCCGCTGGGGACTCTCCGGGTGTAAGATCCCTGTCCTATGCTCCAGGTAAAGCTGATGTCTCACGACCCCTGTCTTTTTCATGACCAGAAAAATTACCACAAAAAATATGACATTTTTTGTTTGTATTTTAATCCTTGCCCTATCCTTTGTCAACCGGAAGAAGGGTTTAGTCCCTCGATTCATAAATAGGTCATGTCCCTTTAATTGGTTGGTATTAATATAGGCTTAAAGGTCAATAATT
>CAYQOD010000166.1:0-4799 GCA_964419065.1 uncultured Thermodesulfobacteriota bacterium
GCCTGTATTATACCGGCAGCGGTATCGGGCCGGCCTTTATTGTTCTGTGGGTAGCACCGGCTGCCAATATCCTGGCCATTGTCTATACCGGGGCCATCCTGGGCTCTCAGATGGTCATCCTCCGCATCATCGCCGCCCTCGCCATGGCCTTTATAGTTGGTTGGGTGATGAGCTTTGCCTTTCGCCGTGAGGAGTCTCAGAGGGCAGGAGGGTCCAACCTGACCCTCGGAAGGGGGAAGATCGTTGCCCCTAAGGACCTCATCCTCCTCCTTCTGGTCGTGGCCACCCTCTTGGCCCCCAACTACCTCGTCCAGAAAGGCCCTTATCTCCATAAGGTCTATGTCTGGGGAGTGGGGATGGTGATCATCGCCATTTATGCCTTTAAAATTAAATCCCTTAAAGAGATCAAGCAGTGGATGGGCGAGACCTGGTGGTTTGTGAGGATCATCTTCCCGTTGCTCTTGGGGGGTGTATTCATTGTGGGGGTGATCGGGAAGCTTCTTCCCCAACAATTGGTTCAGGCCTGGGTAGGGGGGGCGAGCATACAGTCCGCATTCTTGGCCACGATCATCGGCCAGTTCACCTATTTTGCCACGATGACGGAGGCCCCCTTTGTCCATAAGATGCTTGGTCTGGGGATGGGGAAGGGGCCGGCGTTGGCCTTGCTCCTCACCGGCCCTGGGATGAGCCTCCCGAATATCATGGCCATTATCAGGGTCTTCGGTTTGAAGAAGGCGGTGGTCTATGTTATCACCGTATGCCTTCTGGGGACATTTGTAGGCTGGTTCACCGGAAGCTTCATTTTTTCATAAATCTCAAAATGGAGGTGGCATATGAAGAAAAAGATAGAGATCTTAGGGATGGGTTGACCGAAGTGCAACCAGCTCGAGGATCGAGCAAAGGAGGCGGTCAAAGAACTGGGGGTCGAGGCCGAGGTGATCAAGGTCAAGGACATCAAGGCCATCACCAACTACGGCGTGATGATGACCCCGGCCCTGGTGGTGGACGGAGTGGTGAAGGTCGCTGGGAAGGTCCCGAAGGTGGAACAGATCAAGGAATGGATTAAATAGAAGGGCGAGAGATGGGTGTTCTCTCGCATGTGCCAAGAAGACGGTTGAACACGCAGGGCTCAGGGTTACCGACTGGCTCTGCGTTACTAACGAAGGTAAGGTATAGAGAAAACCCATGAGTTCAATATTTCTGAAGGACAGATATCAAAGATTGTCCAGAAGACACGAGAGTATTTCTCGTTCTGATCAGGCGGGCAGGGGAAAAAGGTGCGAAAGATAACCCCCCCGGATGGGTATCCTCCCGAGAAGGGGCGCTATGCCCGGGGGAACGATTACTCCCCTGTGGCGGTATGTGTTATCCTCGATACCTTCGATTTCAATATTCCGCCGGAACTGGAGGAACTGCTGATGGCGGGTCTCGACGAGGGGGCGGCCCTCTCCGGGATGCTCCAGACAGAAAACATCGGTTTGGAGAAGATGATCTGTAACATCGTGGCCAACTCCAATATCCGGTACATCGTGCTCTGCGGCAGAGAGGCAGCGGGACACCTACCAGGGCAGTCCTTGCTTTGCCTCATGGAAAACGGGGTAGATGAAACGCGACGCATCGATCGTAGGCAGCAAGGCCCCCACCCCCTTTCTGTTCAATCTCTCCAATGAGGCCATAGAGAGATTTCGAACGCAGATCGTCGCCGTGGTAAATCTAATCTGCGAAGCCGGTGAGACAGACAGGAACACCCCAGGGCTCAATCCCGAGGTGGTGGGCAAGGCCGTTTGGAGCTGCTACCAGGAGGAGCCGGTCCAATTTAAAGAATATACCCTCTATGATATGGGGGCCTATCCCGAACCGCCCCTGTTGCAAAAGGTGGTCTGGAAGGTATCCAAGCCGTGGGAGGCGGCAGGCACACACAAACCGCGGAAGACGGTAAGCGCTTTAGTAGTATACAAGCTCCTTCCTGGGACCAACTGTCAGGAATGTGGCGAAAAGACCTGTCGGACCTTCGCCAGCAAACTGGTTCAGTGGATGAGGCACTTGGAAGATTGCCAGCATCTCCTGAAGCCCGAATGTGCCGAGGAGCGTGAGGCACTACTTAGACTTCTTGAAACATAAAAAGGGAGTTTGTAGTTACATGATATAATTGACGAATTGTAATAAGGAGGTGGCGCAAATGACACAGGAGAAAGAGAAAAAACTTTCATTATTGGATCGGTTCTTAACCCTCTGGATATTCATCGCCATGGGGATAGGAATATTGATGGGTTACTTTACGCCGGCAGTAACTCAGTTCATCGCGGGCCTCCAGATAGGTACAACCTCCATCCCTATTGCTATTGGCTTAATCTTGATGATGTATCCGCCCCTGGCCAAGGTCAAATATGAAGAGATGGGAAAGGTTTTTCAATCCAAACAATCCAGAAAGCTTCTGGCGTTTTCATTGATTCAGAACTGGATAATCGGGCCCGTGGTTATGTTTATCCTGGCCATCATATTTCTCCGGGCTTATCCCGAATATATGATTGGAGTTATCCTCGTTGGCCTTGCCCGGTGCATCGCCATGGTCATTGTCTGGAACGAACTTGCCAAGGGAGACAGAGAGCTCGCGGTAGGACTAGTCGCGTTTAACGCTATCTTTCAGGTATTGTTCTACGCGGTCTATATTTATCTGTTTATTACCCTTGCTCTAAACTGGCTCAGTCTGGTGAAAGGGATAAATGTCAGTATTTCCATGCTGGAGGCGGCCAAAACGGTATTCATATACCTAGGGATTCCCTTTTTAGGCGGCGTGATCACCCGATTCGGGATGATCCATCGGAAGGGCAAAGAATGGTACGAGAATGTGTTTGTTCCAAAGATAAGTCCTATCACCCTTATCGCATTGTTGTTCACCATCATCGTGATGTTCTCCTTGAAAGGGGAATACATCATAGAATTGCCCTTGGATGTCGTAAGGATAGCAATACCGCTCACTATCTATTTCGTTTTTATGTGGTTTATAACGTTTTTTATTGCCCGTAAAATTGGGTCTGACTACGGACAAACGACTGCGGTTTCTTTTACTGCGGCGAGCAACGACTTTGAGCTGGCGATAGCCGTGGCCATCGCAATTTTTGGCATAGGTTCCAATCAAGCATTCGCTACGGTAGTTGGCCCCCTTTTGGAGGTACCTATTCTTATAAGCCTAGTAAACGTGGCCTTGAAATTCAGAGAAAAATTTTTTAGGAAAAGGTGAGATCAACGTATGGGCGCAGTATTCGGGATCAACTCTGGTCAGGCCTTTGCAGCGGTCATTGGCCCCCTGGTGGAGGTTCCTGTCTTGATCAGTCTGGTCAACGTGGCCATTAGGTTTAAAAAGGGATGCTTTCCATACGCCGTAGGGACCCCCACCGGGGTCTGTCACGTAACCTGCAAGCCATGAAGGAAATAAATACATCATTAAACATTGTTGTAGCTGTAGCATCTCCGTCTGAAGATCAGATGATAACTCCTTCTTGACAAGTGCACCAAAACCCTGTTTAATAAAGCCCCAAAAACGAGAGAGACATGAGGGAGATATTCAGACATACCGCGGGCCGAATTTTCCTCATCATTCTGCTGCTATCGGTCATAGGTGTCCTCTGGATCCCCAGGTATTTCTTTAAACCCCATATCTTCTTCGGATGGTTGACATTCCCGTTCCTCGCAGGGATCATCTTCGTCCTCGTGTGGCTTGTCGCCTATCTCATCTACTTTTTTAAATACTGGCCGTTCAGGGAGTAACGGGGGATTATGACGTCCGTATTGATACTTGGTGTCTTTGGCATCGTGGTCCTCCTGATGGCCGTCTACGGCTATCGGATCTCTGCCAAGACCGCTGAAGATTACATGCTCGCCGGCAGGGGTATCGGGCTCATTGTGATGTTCTTCCTCACCCTCTTCGGCATATCAAGTGCCTGGACCTTCTATGGATATCCAGGATTTTTGTACCGCCATGGCCCTGCCTTTGTCTATTTTGTGTGGGGATGTGTGGTAGGCTTCGTCTCACTCTACATGTTTCTGGCGCCCCGATTATGGGCAGTGGCCAAGCTCAACCACTTCCTCTCCCCGGTAGAGGTCCTCTCTCAGAGGTATGAATCGAACGCCCTGCGTTTCGTTCTGGCATTTGTCCTGCTCGCCTCCATCATCCCCTATATCGGACTAGAATCCCTCGGTGTGGGGTTGGGGTTTAAGGCCTTTGCCGGATTCCATCCGGCAGTAGGTATCATCTATACGACGATCCTTCTGATCCTCATCATCCTCTTGGGGGGGATGAGGATGACCGCCTGGACCAATATCCTGCTCGGCATCATCTATACCACCACCTTTTTGGGCTCCCTCTTATGGATAATAAAAGTGGTATTCCCCCACGGCCTCTCCCAGGCCGTCCAGATCCTCTCCCTTAACAAGCCAGAGCTCCTCTATGCCCCAGGACCCGAAGTAATGGGTGAACCCCTCTTTGCGTATCCAGTTATCGTGGGCGTATTCATCACCGGGTTTATGGCCTTCTCCTGGCCCCATATCGTTATGGGGACCCTCACCGTGAGGGATAAGCTCACCTTTAAGTGGCTCCCCCTGCTGGGTATCGTAGCTGGGGGTATAGGCTTTTATACCATTCCCTTCCTCTGGGGTTCTCTCGTCGCCCCTGCCATAAGCCACATGGACGGAACCCTCGTCCCCGTGGTGGGGGGCAAGGCAGCGGACAATGTCATCCAGGTGATCATCACCAAATATCTCCCCAGCTGGTTCTCCGCATTTGCCCTCATGGGGGTCAT
>CAYQOD010000167.1:0-4792 GCA_964419065.1 uncultured Thermodesulfobacteriota bacterium
ATATGGGAATCAAGCAAAAATTCAGAGTGGCTCTTACCGCCACGTCACCTTTGCTGGGTTGCGCTCGACGAGCCGCGCGAATTTAACCTCCTGGTACCCGAGGGTCATCGTTCCGAAACACCGGTGATCACGGGAAATACCCAGCCACCGTTTGATCGTGCGGTCGTTGTTTATAGCGCTCTCCAGGTATCCGTTAAAGCAACATCCCACCCCCAGCGAGTGGGCCATGAGTGAGCAGTTATAGAGCGCCACCGCGCAGTTAAAGGCCGAGCAGGTATCCCACGATTCGGCGTGGACCACCATCACCGCCGGTGCGTGATAGAAGAGACAGTCCTTACCCTGTTCCATCAGGTCCTTCGCGTGCTCAATCTTGGGGATGGACTCCTGTAGGTACTCCACCGTCCTGCGGTCAGCAACCAGCCGCAACAGGAAGGCGCCGACCCGTGTCCGGGCCCGCGCAAAGACCTTCTCATAAAAGGCTATGGTCATCTCCCGTAGCCGGGCGATCTCATCAGGTGATTGCAGGAGCACGTAATGGACATTCTGACTGTTTCTTCCGGTTGGGGCGTATCGCCCGGCGTTGAGGATCTGTTCCAGCACCACCCTGGACACCGGCTCGTCGCGGTAGGCCCTCACGGAGCGCCTCTCCTGAAGCAGGAGCATAAGGCCCTCAGAGGTAGCGGCCCTATCTGGTCCTGGTTGAATGTCCATTTCAACAGCGGTCGCCTCATGGCGCACGGCCTCCACCGGGCAGACGGCCCCGCAGTGCCCGCAGCCGATGCACCAGTCGCCTCGCACGGCCGCGGCCTTTCCGTCCAGCATCTCGAGGACAAAGCCAGGGCAGAGCTCAACACACAGGCCGCAGCCGGTGCACCTTTCCGTCATCACCTCTGGTGGGGGATAGGTGCGCTTCATAACGTATGTATCCTCCGTCAATCATGGGTTTCAAGCTGCCTTCTGTATTTCCTTACAGACATGTGATACTACAAATTATCTCACGGTGCAAGCGAGCATGGAAGACTGAACAGAGAGAGGTGCGGCGCTGTTGGTGATGGTTGATCCTCCAACCAAGGTAAACGCCTATCCCTAGCATGCTATTTGGGGGGATTTCCCCTCATCCAGCAAACCATCCCCCTGTTCAAAAGGGTTGACATACCCCTTACTTTCGTAGAAATATACAGGTGCATCTATCAGGCTCCAGGCCCTTTCGCGCGGTCAGAGGGGGAGAAACATGAGGTTATCTTTGAATCGGATCTGGATCGTGCTTTTACTGGCCCTCACTTCCCTGCAACCCGCTTGCCTTCTCAGTAAAAAGGCGACGGTCGGGAGTGTGGCGTTGCTGTTAGAAGACGTCGCACGATCTGCCTACCGGCAGTCTGACCTGAGGATGATCCGTGAGGGAATGCCGGCATATCTCATGTTGATGGACGGTATGGTCGAGGCCTGGCCTGACAACGAGCTGCTTTTGCTCGGTGCTGCTCAGGGTTACTCCTCCTTTGCCTCGGCCTTTGTGGAGGATCAGGACAAGGAGTATGCGAAGATGCTCTACAGGAGGGGAAGGGACTACGCCCTGAGGGCACTGGAAAAAAGGGGATTGAAGGATCCTGTGCAAAGGTCGTTCGATAGTTTTGCCGAAGGCCTGCAGAAACTGAACAAAGACGATGTCTCCTATATCTTCTGGACCGCGGCATGCTGGGCAAACTGGATCATGCTCAATCTGGATTCTATAGAAGCCGTAGCTGAACTTCCCCGGGTGGAGTCGATGATGCGCCGGGTCCTGGAACTCGACGAGGGGTTCTATTACGGCGGTGCCCACCTCTTTATGGGGATATGGTTTGCCTCAAGACCCGCCATGGCGGGTGGGGATCTCCAAAAGGCCCAAGGCCATTTTCTGAGGGCCCTGGATCTTGGCCAGGGAAAATTTTTGATGACCTCTGTCTACTATGCAGATCATTATGCACGGCGGGCCTTAGATAGAGACCTCTTCATATCCACCCTACAAAGGGTTCTGGATACCCCTCCCGATATCGTACCTGAGTTGACCTTGCTCAACACGGTGGCCCAAGAGAAGACGAAGGAGTTGTTGAGCCGTGTTGGTGAGTATTTTGAATAGAGAATAGGAGGAGACGATGAAGGGACGTGATGCCATCAAAGTGCTTCTGTTTATCCTCGTGGCCTCTCTCTTCTTCATACAATCGGCCAAGGGCGCGGAGCAGGACGTTGTTATAAAGATGGGCACCTTGGCCCCCGAGGGGAGTTCGTGGATGAAGACGTTCCATGAGATAAACGCCGAGGTGATGAAGAAGACTGAGAATACGGTCCGGTTTAAGATCTACCCTGGTGGCGTTTTAGGTGATGAGAGGGATATGCTGAGAAAGATGCAGATCAATCAGATTCAGGGTGCGGCCCTGAGCTCGGCGGGGCTCTCCGTAGGATTTCAAGAGATCGACGTCTTGCAAATCCCCTTCTTCTTCCGAGACTATAAGGAGGTTGATTACGTCTTGACCAAGGTGGACCCGTTTTTCAGGAAGGGTTTTGAGGAGAATGGATATATCCTCTTGGGGTGGTCAGAGGCGGGGTTTATCTACCTGATGTCCAAGACCCCTATATCCAGCGTCAGTGATCTCAAAAAGGCAAAGGTCTGGATCTGGCAGGAATCACCGATGGCCAAGGTCATCTTCGATGAGGCCGGGGTTGCCGCCATTCCCCTCTCGGTCCCCGATGTGCTGGTCGGTCTCCAGACCGGTCTGGTGGACGTGGTCTATGTGCCACCGTCATTAGCCATCGCCCTCCAGTGGTTCACGAAGATACGGTATATAACCGATGTCCCCCTGGCCTACATAGCAGGTGGGATCGTCGTCAGGAAAGATGTATTCAAACGACTGCCACAACCGTATCAGAAGATCCTCATTGAGACCTTCCAGCACCATATGGATCAATTGAAGACCGTGACCAGGGAAGAAAACCGGGAGGCCATACAGGTGATGGTAAAGAATGGGGTGAAGGTCGTTACCCCTACAAAAGATCAGGTTGATGAATTCAAGAGGCTGTCGGATACAGCGATGGGCCACCTGGGGAGACAAAGCTTCTCCCGAACGGTCTTTGATGAGGTATCCTTGTATCTGGCACGGTTTCGAGAGGGAGAGAAACAATAGTGGATAGATGGGAGCGGGCCGATAGGATTATCGACCGGGTGGAACAAACCCTCCTCGCCGTCCTGTTGAGTCTCATGATCGTCATCGCCTTTGCGCAGATCGTTCTGCGGAATCTCTTTGCCACCGGCATCATCTGGGGCGACCCGCTGGTGAGGACCCTGGTCCTCTGGGTTGCCTTTGTCGGTGCCGCCATCGCCACCAGGGAGGGAAAACATATCAGCATCGACGTGGCTTCACGTCTGCTACCGGTACGGGGAAAGGCCGTCACCGAGGTCATAACCCAGTTCTTCTCCTGTCTTGTCTGTGGGCTGTTGACCTATGCCGCCGTGAAATTCGTTAGGAACGAGGCCCAGATGGGCAGTGTCACCTTCTTAGGGATTCCTGGCTGGGTACCACAGATTATCCTGCCCCTGACCTTTGCATTGATGGCGTTTCGATTTTGCCTCCGCTCCTTGAGGACCCTCTCTCAGGCCGTCATGGTCCGGCACGAATCTCAGAGGAAATAGATGATTGCTCTTGTTATCCTCATCCTCCTCTTGATGCTCTTCGGGGCACCCATCTTCGCCGTTATCTCTGCACTGGCCCTCCTCTTGTTTTTCTCAAGCCAGATCGACTCCTCAGCCATGATTATCGAGATGTATCGGATGGCTACTACCCCCATCCTCGTCGCCATCCCGCTCTTCACCTTTGCCGGATATCTCCTTTCAGAGAGCGGTGCACCCAGGAGATTGATCAGGCTCTCCGATGCGATCCTCGGTTGGTTGCCGGGGGGACTCGCCATCATCGCCCTCATCGCCTGCGCCATCTTTACCGCCCTGACCGGCGCTACCGGCCTCACGATCATCGCCCTAGGAGGCATCCTCCTGCCTGCGATGCTGCAGGGGAAATATCCCGAGCGGTTCTCTCTCGGGTTATTGACCACTTCAGGGACGTTGGGGCTGCTCTTTCCGCCGAGTCTTCCCCTCATCATCTATGCCATTGTGGCCAAGGTGAGGGTTGATCAACTCTTTCTGGCAGGTATCCTGCCCGGCGTCCTCATGGTGTTTTTACTCTCCGGATTCAGCGTTCAGAAGGCCGTTATCGCCGCAGTCCCCCGAGCCCGGTTTAATATGGTGGAGCTCTTTAAGGCGTTGAGGGAATCGTCCTGGGAAATCCCCCTCCCCTTTGTCGTCTTGGGCGGGATCTATAGTGGATACTTTGCCGTCAGTGAGGCCGCTGCCATCACGGTGGCCTATGTCTTCTTGGTCGAAGTGGTCATTTACCGGGACATCAAATGGCGCGAGCTACCCCAGGTCATGCGCAAGAGCATGGTCCTGGTGGGGGGGATCTTGATCATCCTCGGCGCTGCCCTCGGCCTGACCAATTATCTCATCGATGAAGAAGTCCCGCTGAAGATGTTGAATTTCTTCAAGGCCCATATCAACAGCCCGATCCTCTTCTTGGTGGTGCTGAACCTCTTTCTCCTGGCCGTGGGATGCATCATGGACATATTCTCTGCACTGACCGTCGTCGTACCCCTCATCACGCCCGTTGCCCTCGCATACGGGATCCACCCCGTTCACCTCGGCATCATCTTCCTCACCAATCTGCAGATCGGCGGATCTACCCCTCCCTTCGGGATGAACCTCTTCATCGCC
>CAYQOD010000168.1:0-4744 GCA_964419065.1 uncultured Thermodesulfobacteriota bacterium
ACCCATTCCCCTCTTAGATGAGGAGATGACCTTCTTTACCTCCGTCGCTGATGAGGATATCCTCGCCCCTATCGTGGATTACAGCAAGAGCTATCCTCAAGCAGAGCCTGAAGTCTTGGGGGAGGTGAGTTACAAGGATCTGAGAAGTGGCAAGATAACGGTTGGAGATAGAGAGGCCCCCACCGGTCCCCTCTCCAGTTTCTATATGGCCAGGGAGATCGCTCAAATCTTAAAGGGTTGGATTAAGGAGGGGGAGTTCCTCTTGACTGAACCTGTAGAGAGGCTCCCGGGGAAGGAGTCAGGGATAACCTTTAAGGCCTTTCACGAGAGGCCGGTCTAGATGAGGAGGAGACAGCGATGGTTTCACACAAAGTGGTCTTGCATTTTCCGCCGGAGTTAGCGGACCGACCTATCATCTCCGACACGGTTAAACGATATAAGCTGGAGTTTAATATCTTGAAGGCCTCCATAGACCCGCAGAAGGCAGGGTTGCTCGTTTTAGAGTTGCAGGGTGGGGAGAAGGACCTGCGAGAGGCCTTAGCGCATCTCGAGACATTGAACATAGGGGTCCAGAGCTTGAGCAGAGATGTCACGAGGAAGGACGATAGGTGTACCCATTGCGGGGTCTGTGTGGCCGTATGTCCCTCGGAGGCCCTCTGCTTGAATCAGGCCAATTGGGAGGTGGAGTTTTTCGCCGAGAAGTGCGTAGCCTGTGAGCTCTGTGTCAGAGGATGTCCTTATGGGGCCATGGAGGTAAGGCTATAGACCTTCCCAGAGGTGGCAATAGCATCGAAAGCTATTGCCACCCCCTCTATGAGGCCCCTCGGTTCATGCTGCTTGCTGGCGGATAAGCGCAACCAAGTAAACTATCCCGCCAAGGGCGGGACTTTAGGGGCCAAGGATACGAGGGTTCAAGGGTTCAAGGGTTCGAGGGGAATAAATGCGGGGTTCTAGGATTCTAGGATTCGGGGGTTCTAGTGTATTTCACTCGACCACTGGAATCCTCGACCCCTAGAACCCTTTTGAGTTGAGGGTTTTTCTCCCATTCCCCGAATGGGGCAATAAAGGAGCTGAAAGGGGGGTAAAGGCAGGTGATAAGAGCACTGGAACATTACATTGAAAACCTTAAAAAGGTGGCCATCGCCTATTCAGGAGGAGTGGATTCTACCTTCCTGTTGGCCACGAGTGTCAAGGTCTTGGGTGAGGAGAAGGTGTGGGCACTGACGATTCAATCCCCGCTGACACCCCCGTGGGAGGTGGGGTTTGCCAAGGAATTTTGCCGTGCCAGGGGGATCAAACACCTCCTGCTGGACGGGTCCTTTGTCCTTGACGATGAGCTCATCACCACCAACCCCCCACAGCGGTGTTACCATTGTAAAAAGAGAATCCTTGCGTTCATGATAGGAAAGATCCCTGATGATCAACCCCTCCTCACTGGTACTAATGCCAGCGATGAATCGGATTTTCGCCCTGGGATAAGGGCGGAGGAGGAGATGGGGATTAAGACCCCTCTGCGAAAACTCAGGTTCACCAAGGACAAGATCCGGGAATATTCCAATGCTTACGAGATCCCCGGGTTTGAACGCCCGCCGGCTGCCTGCTTTGCCACCAGGCTCCCTTATGGAGAACATATCACCCTGGAAAAGGTGAGGATGGTTGAGCAGGCCGAGATCATTCTGCGAAACCTCGGTTTTGAACTGGTCAGGGTTCGTCTGATATCCAGAGATGCTGCGTGCATCGAGGTCGCCAAGGAGATGGTCAAGGAAGTCTTCGACCTGCACGAGGACATCTCGCGCCGACTCGGCGAGATAGGGTTTCGGAGGATAACCCTGGATCTAGAGGGATACAGGCAAGGCAAACTCAGTGAGGTGGCCAACCGATGAAGGTCTGGCTGCCTTTGGAGAAGGAGGGAAAAGAAGTGAAGGGGGTCAAGACCGCTGGTCAACTCCTCAGCCATTTCTCCTTCAAAGAGGGGGAAGTACTGGTGGTGGACAAGACGGGATCAAGACTCCTCACGTCTGATGAGAGGTTAGAGGAGGAGATGAAGATAGGGATAATAAGGGTACTATCCGGTGGATAGATCGTGAAGTGCAAGGTCTGCGGAGAGAGGGCAGAGATTTACCTACGCGCCCACAATAGTGCCCTATGCAGAAGAGACTTCATCGTTTTTTTTGAGCGGAGGATCGAAAGATCGATAAAGGGATGGAGGATGCTCTCTCCTACGGACAGGGTACTTGTTGCCGTGTCCGGAGGGAAAGATAGCCTCGGGCTCCTCCATCTCCTCAAAAAATTGAATTACAATGTGACAGGATACCATATAAATGTGGGAGTTGATGGATATTCAGATCTATCCCTGAAAAAGGTGAGGGAGTTCTCTAGGGCGAAAGGGATCCCGATAATGGTGGAAGACATAAGGGTTAGGTGGGACAAGGGCATCGGGGAAGTAGCCAAAGAGGTGCGAAGACCTCCCTGCTCCCTCTGCGGTATGGTGAAGAGGTATCTGATGAACAGGGCAGCTGCTGAATTCGATGCAATAGCTACGGGACATAACCTGGATGACGAAGCCGCCACCCTCTTAGGAAATCTTTTGCGCTGGGAGGTGGGGTATCTGGGGAGACAGTCACCAGTCTTGGAGCAGAAGGATGGCCTGAAAAAGAGGATCAAACCTTTGAGCCTCGCAACTGAGCGGGAAAGTGCGGCCTATGCCTTCATGGAGGGCATTGACTACGTCATGGAGGAATGCCCCCTTGCAACCGGGGCTACCAGTCTCTTTTACAAAGAGATCCTCAATCAGGTTGAGGAGAGGATGCCGGGGACAAGATCTCGTTTTCTGAAAGGTTTCCTAAAGTTCCAAGGGGAGCATCTCCGAGAGGAGAAAGAGGGGATACTGAGACCTTGCGCACGGTGTGGCTATCTGACTACTGCAGAGGTGTGTAATTTCTGTAGATTGGAAGAAAAAATGAGGAGGTAAAAGATGGAACAGATCTTCGCCAAGGTAGGCGAAAAGGAAGTAACGCGGGCGATAGTCGGGGGTTTCGTCCGGGAGTTCGAAAAATTCGTGGAGAGTGATGTGATCGTAATCGGGGGTGGCCCTGCAGGGCTTATGGCGGCCAGAGACCTTGCGCAAGAAGAAAAGAGGGTCCTCATCATCGAACGAAACAATTATCTAGGGGGCGGGTTCTGGATAGGAGGCTACCTGATGAACAAAATAACGGTGAGACACCCTGGCGAGGAGGTATTGGAGGAGCTGGGAATCCCCTTTGAGGAGGCAAGCGAAGGGCTCTTCGTCGCTGACGGCCCCCATGCCTGTGCCAGACTCATCGCCTCTGCGTGCGATGCAGGGGCGAAGGTCCTCAACATGACCACATTCGAAGATGTGGTCTTGCGGGAGCATAATCTGGTAGGCGGGGTGGTGATTAACTGGACGCCGGTAGAGACCCTTCCCCGTCAGATTACCTGTGTGGACCCCATCGCCCTCGAGACCCAGATGGTGATAGATGCCACAGGACACGATGCCTCTGTGGTGAGGAAGTTGGAGGAGAGGGGCTTTCTCAAGACTAAGGGGTTTGGAGGGATGTGGGTTGAGAGGTCGGAGGATCTAGTGATGGAATACACGGGAGAGGTCCATCCAGGTCTCGTGGTCTGTGGCATGGCAACCGCTACCACCTTTGGGCTCCCTCGTATGGGACCTACCTTCGGCGCCATGCTTCTGTCCGGCAAAAAGGCGGCAGCAGAAGTCTCAAAAAGGCAATGATCCTTTACCCCTGCCCCACCTCCCACCAAGTCATCAGGGAGGCCCTCAGGATTTTTTCCTCCTGGACAAGGGAGGAAGTACGGGAGGGAACGTGCCTCTATCAGGTAATCAACCCATCGCCAGCGGGGCTCGCCCGTTTGAGGGTCGTCAGTTTTGATAGACCCACGTTAAACGAAGACCCCTCTTCCATAGAGATAAATTTTGAGAGGGAGAAGATAGCGGATTGTAAGTGTGGCAGAGGTGTCGTCTATGCTGGGGTCCAACTCGCCTCTTTGCTCAGAAAAGGATTGTTGGCCAGAGGAGTCCCGTGGGGGGAAGGGCCCGTCTTTATCACCAGCGATTATATCGCCACCTTTGACAGAGATGACCTTCGCTGGCATCTCCGTTACGGGGTCTTCTCCTTTCCCGCAATCATCTCCCTTCCAGGGATCATTGAGGCACCGGCACGGCCGAGGGAATATTATCTCCTCCGGTCTCAAGGTGTCCCCGAGGAAATGATGCCCGATAGTCTAAAGGAGCGGTACCTCGCCACCAGTGATTCACGGTTATCCCGCGTCCTGGCCGGCGTTCTCTTGCAGGCATTCTTTTGGTACAAGACCGGAGACCCCTTCTGCCAAGACCCCTTTTGTTCACTATACAATGCCCATTGGCAGGAAGAATTGCTTCGCTCTCAAAGGGATGAACCCTATATACTATGCCATCTCCATCAGCACATTCTCGAAGGGGGGACCAGTGGCTGAGAGGGTAGTGGTGGCCATGAGTGGTGGGGTGGATTCTTCGGTCGCGGCCTACCTGCTCAAACGGGAAGGGTTTGATGTGGCGGGGGTGACCCTGAAACTCTACCCCGAGGTCTCCCGGTGTTGCCGCCTAGAGGACATCGAGGATGCCCGCAGGGTCGCCCATTTTCTGGATATCCCCCATTACGTCTTTGATTTCACCGAGGATTTCAGGAAAGAGGTTGTGGACTGCTTTGCCCTCGAATATGTGGCA
>CAYQOD010000169.1:0-4711 GCA_964419065.1 uncultured Thermodesulfobacteriota bacterium
ACCGCTTCAACTGGAACTGATCTTCGGCTAATTTGGACAGCTATGTATCAGAATAAAAGTGGTCATAAAATTAGTCGCAATAGAGTTCTTCCAAGCTGCACCATTGCCTCGCAAGATTCAAGCCCAAAGAAGGATCTACAACAAAATTATTCCCGCTTGTTGAGATCAGCACGGGCTCAGTCCTTGACTTGGGACAAGACCCCGAAACGATACCCCGCTACGGTCTCAAACCGCTGCTGCCAGGTTATGTGCTGATCACTCCTCCCCTATTGCCTCCAGGTCTGCAAGGTCTTTCTTTCTCCCTAAGGCGCGTTTGTTCACAATGAACTGCTTTTTCCCAATGTAATATACCTCAAGTCCTCCGTAGGTCCCTTCTACCCGGCCTGCAGCAGCGTCGCCCCAGGAAACCCCGGTGATCGAAGTCATAATATCTACGCGTACCGGTGCTACCCCCAGTTGCACTACCTTATCAGGATATACAAGGTCCTCGACCGTCAAATCAAGAGATCCAAAACCAAACTCGTCGAGTGCACGGAGGATACGTCGGGCATTCTCCGAATCAGGGCATACAAAAATATCCATGTCTCCTGTGTATCGTGGAGCTCCGTGGTACGCTAGCGCGTGCGCGCCGACAATGACATAGTCAACGTGGTGAGCGTTGAATAACGCGAGCAGATCTCTGAAGTCTTGCTGAACTTCCATGAAGCTGCCTCCTCAAGTACTCAACTGCAGAGACACGTTCTTCCGGGGTCTTGGAGAGCCAGTAAGCGAGGTTCTCCTCTATCTCTGAGAAGTCTTTCAGCCTGCCCTTACGCACAACCTTTGCGATCATAGCTACCTCCACAAGCTCATTGCAATCGTGTTGCCTCATTACAGTTTCTTCAAAAACCCTATCATAGCAATTATAAAATGTCAATATGTCCTAAAATTTTGCTAAATAAAGGGGTGTAAGTCTTGTTTGAAGTAAGCGATGTAAGGCATCAATCAGCAATCTCAAAGGCAAAGGCTACCATCGCCCTCACGGAGCATGGCAAGATACTGTCACTTTTCAAGGTCTGAACTTTATCTCTATTTGAATATTGAACTATGTAATTACGGGGTCGATATCAGACGGCGCGCAGGGATTCGACGATGTTCATGCGTGAGGCCCGAACGGCAGGAAGCACCCCTCCCACAAAACCCATGATCAGGGAAAAGGCAAGGGATTTCCAGGCGATCTCAAAGGTCAGGGTAAACCTGAAGGCGAGTTCGGAAAAGGTCTGAAAATTGAGGGTGGAGACGGTAATAAACTGCATGAAAGACGCACAGAAAAGGCCTATGAAGCCGCCGATGAACCCCAGGAGCAGGGCCTCGATGAGAAAGGCGCTCAGGACGCTGCCCCGTTGAAAACCCAGGGCACGCAGCGTCCCGATCTCTGCGACGCGGTTGGCCACCGCGGCATACATGGTAATCATCGCGCCGATCATGGCACCGAGAGAAAATATAATGGTGAGCGTTATCCCGAGGATGCGCAGAAATTTGGCCATCATCTCCGATTGATCAGCATAGTACCGTGTCTCGCGCTTGGCCTCCACCGTCAGGCGCGGGTCATTTTCAAGACGTTTCTTCACGGCCTCAAACTGAGACGAATCACGGAGTCTAAAAAGGATAGAGGAGTAAGCCGTCCGACGGAAGGCCTGCATGAGTTGATCCGCATCCCCCCAGATCTCCGAGCTGAAACCCGTATTGCCTGCGTCAAATATGCCGACCACCGTCCAGTCCCGCATGCCAAAGCGAAGTGTCTCATCCAGTCCTCCCCCGGCAAACCGTTCCGCGACACTTCGCCCGGCGATGATCTCGCTGGATCCGGGTTTGGGCAATCGTCCCGTGATCAGTTTCACCTGGGGACGCAAGGGGAGCGAGCTTTTTCCGATACCCCGGATGGTCACATATGCTGGTTTGTCCGTCCCCCTCTTGGCAAGCGCGATGATGACGACCATCTCCTTGGCGAGGAGAGGCTGGCCGTCCTCACCAATGGTCACTTCAGGCTGCGTTTCAACAATCGATGCCTGCTGCCGGTCGATCACACTCTGAACCTCGCTCCCCGAGCTCGTGCGGATGACGACTACATTGTCATGCGACCCGGTCTCCACCAGGGTCTTCCTGAGTCCCTCTGCCAACATCAAGACGGCCGCGAAGACGAAGACGACAAGGGCCATTCCGGATGCCGTGAGCACGGTTGTCAGCCGACGGGTCCAGAGGTTACGGAAGCTATACGAGAAGGGTATCTTCACTCAACCGATCCTCCGCAGTCCGTCCGCGATCCGGATCTGGATGGCGCGCCACGTGGGAACAATGGCTGCGAGCAGCCCTACCACCATGGAGGCGGCAATATCCAAAGAGACGGTCTTCGTAGTCACAATGAACACGGGAAAGTACATCCCCAATTCCTCCCGAAAGACCTTTGCCACCGGGAAGGTGAAGACGATGCCGAAAAAGCAGCCGATCATGGTAATCACCATGGATTCACCAAAGATCAGGCCGGCGATCCGCCATCCTTGATATCCCAGCGTCTTAAATATTGCGTATTCCCCAATGCGCTCGCGGTAGGTCATGGACATGGTATTGGCCACCACCGCGATGATGATCGCGATCACAATAAAAGAGACGAGCTGAATGACCACGAGGATGGTCTCCGTCATCGAGATGAATGAGAGCTGAAAGGCCTTTTCGGTCTCGGTCAGGGTTTCGGCGCGGGAATTCTTGAAGGTCTTGTCAATGGCCGAGGCCACTTCCGCAGCGCGGTCCGGCTGAGTGATGCCGATCATAAACCATCCCACCTGATCGGCGAAATCAGGGGAGGTTCGTCTAATCGTTTCATTCAAGTAATCCCAGTGGAAGATAAATTGGGTTTCATCCACGTGGGGGGTCTTCCCGTGGTAGACGGCCCGCATGACAAACTCCCAGTTGCCCGGATAGATGGTCCCCCGCAAGGTAACGGTGTCACCGAGTTCCCAATCATATCTCGCTGCCAGCTTCCGGCCGGCGATAAAGGCCTTGCGGTCCCGGAGAAAGGCCTCTGATTGATCCGGGGGAATGACAAATTCGGGATATAACGCCTGATAGCCCTGCGGCTCGACGGCGTAATTGGCAAAAAAGTTTTTCTCATCGATGTAGATCCCGCCGAACCAGGTCCCCCACGAGACCAGCTTGACGCCATCAATCTGTCGTATCTTGTCTTTATAGGAAAGGGGGAGACCGAAGATCAACGATACGGCGTGCCTGCAGACAAGACGGGACGCCGATGAGGCATCGACACCTGCGTACCAGGCGCCGACGACGGTGCGCAGGAGCCCGAAGGCCAAAATAGCGATGGTGATGCTGAGGATCGTCAGTGACGTGCGAAGTTTGTGGCGGAAGGCATTTCTAATGAGGATCTTGAGGATGTACATGGTTCAAGAAACCCTTTTCCAAATGCCTGATCACCTTTGCCCTCTCAGCGGCCCTCGGATCATGGGTGACCATAATGACGGTCTTATGGGATTCGCGATTGAGCCGCTCCATCAAATCGAGAACCTCCTTGGCCGAAACCTTATCCAGATCCCCTGTCGGCTCATCGGCAACCAGTATGGTGGGGTCGGTCACGATGGCCCGGGCAATGGCGACCCGCTGTTGTTCCCCTCCTGAGAGCTGCGCCGGATAGTGATCCATCCGCTCAGAGAGGTTGACGACCCGAAGCGCTATCTCTACATGTTCCCTTCGTTCTCGCGGTGAGAGGCCGGTTAAGAGCAGAGGAAGTTCGACATTTTCAAAGGCGGTCAGCACCGGGATCAGATTATAAAACTGGAAGATAAAGCCCACGTTGACAGCCCGCCATGCGGCCAGCTCACGTTCGGAGAGGGCGGTGATATCCATGCCGCCTACCCGGATGGTGCCGCTATCCACGTGATCAAGGGCGGCCACCAGGTTCAGGAGGGTGCTTTTCCCCGAACCGGACGGCCCCATCAAGGCGAGGAATGCCCCCTCGGCAATCTCAAGATTGATGTCCATCAGAACGGGTACGACCCGGTTCCCTCTGCGGTACGACTTGCTCACATGGATGATCTCGACGATGGGCGCCTTCTGTTTCAATTACTCCTCTGCGACCTTTATTCTTGAATCGTCCCTCAATTTGTTGGGTGGATTCAACACGATTTTATCGCCGGCCTTCACGCCGTCGAGCACTTCGACCATGTCTCCAATCCTGCCCCCTAAACGTACCGGGGTCTCCGTTACCCTGTTCCCCTGGACCAGAAACACCCACGCTTTGCCTTTCTTGTTGACAATGGCCGATTGACTGATGGCGGTCCGCGATTTTTGTTCCTCCGGAGCCGTTGGGCGAGAGAGAAAGGCCACCTTGGCGCTCATTTCGGGCAGGATGCGGCTGTCTTTACCAAGGAACCGGACCTTAACCATGACCGTACCCTTGCTCCGATCGGCAGTGGGGACAATGGTATGGATGACGCCGCGGAACCGTTGCTCCGGCAAGGCATCGAGCTGGATCTCACAGGGTTGGTCGATATAGATCTGTTCGATATTCGATTCCGATACATCCGCCTCGACCTGGAGCGAATCCATATCGGCGATGGTGATAACGGCCGATTTCGCATTGGCGGCCGCCCCAATCGGGGTAACAATATCCCCGATATCTGCATTCTTGGTCAGTACCATCCCCGCGAAAGGGGCCCGGATC
>CAYQOD010000170.1:0-4710 GCA_964419065.1 uncultured Thermodesulfobacteriota bacterium
GTATGTGTATCATAAAATACATATACATGTCAAGAAAAAACTGGGGGTGGGCAAGTACCGATATCCCCTCTACCTCCATTTTCTCAGAATTTCCCCTCGATGAAAACCTCACATCCACTCATTCTGTTTGTGAGTTTATTTGTTCATGCGGAGGATAGCCTGAAGTTGTTAAGAATGTTTGTTGATGATGTTAAAAAATGGTAAAATAATGCAAAAAAATTAAAAACGAGGAAATGGTGGAGGACTATTTCCTGGCTATGGTCAAAAGATACCAGGGGGTGGCGAACGATCTTGAATCAATTCCTCTTGCATTGATATTCTCACGGTAGAGAGACATGCATCAGTCGTCCTACATCACGTTGTACAAGGAGGGAGAATTACAGGAGCGGATCGAAACCCTCAGGGAGATCCTCCGCGAGTGTCGCCTCTGCCCCCGACGGTGCGGGGTGAACCGCCTCGAGGGGGAAAAGGGCTACTGTCAAGCAGAGGCAGAGGTGATGATCTCCAGCGCCTTCCCCCATTTTGGGGAGGAACCTCCCCTGGTGGGATACCACGGCTCAGGCACCATCTTTTTGACTCACTGCAATCTGAGGTGTGTCTTCTGTCAGAACTACGACATCAGCCACCTGGGACAGGGGGAACAGATAACCACCTCTGTGCTGGCTCGCACCATGATCGGTCTTCAGGGTCGGGGGTGCCATAATATCAACTTTGTCACCCCGACCCATTACGTCCCCCAGATTGTGGCGGCCCTGCCTGAGGCCATTGACGCAGGACTTACGGTCCCCTTGGTCTATAACTGTGGTGGTTATGAATCTCTGGAGGTTATCAAGCTTCTGGATGGGGTTATCGACATCTATATGCCCGATGCCAAATTTGCACGCAAGGAGGATGCCACCAGGTATTGTAATGCCCCCGATTACCCTCACACCTTGCGAGAGGTCCTCTTGGAGATGCACAGGCAAGTGGGAGACCTGATGGTAGACGAACACGGGATTGCCTATCAGGGGCTCCTCATCCGACACTTGGTGATGCCCTATGGGGTGGCAGGCACGGAGGAGATCATGTCATTCGTTGCTCAGGAGTTATCAGTCCACACATATATAAACATCATGGATCAGTACCGCCCCCTCTATCAGGCAGGGGAACACTCAGAGATAGACCGTCGGATCAGCTACCGGGAGTATAGTGAGGCGATAAAGACCGCCAAGCATGAGGGGTTGCACCGGGGTTTTTGATGGATCTCGAGAGAAGGTTGTTGGAATTGAAGGAGGAGATACGAGGGCTCAGAGGGGAGGTGGCGGAGCTTATGAGGGAGATCCTCACCGGTGAGGGAGGACTCCAGCGGGTCATCAAGGCCCGTGGGATGAAGATCCATCGTATAAACCCTGAAGATGACCTCCTCCTCCCCCCCGAGGTCCCGCCAAAAGAGAGGACCTCCCTGTACCAGTTGTTGAGGCACTACTCCTTTCGTCTCTTCGTGCGGGACATGATCAACAAAAAGAAATCCTTTCAAGCGGGGGAGCTGGTGCGATACTCTTCCCTCGAGACTGTCAACAAATATATCGCTTTCCTCCTCAAGCTCGGTATCATAGGAGAGGGTAAGGGCGGCACCTTTCGCCTTCTCAGAGACTCTATTTATAGCTTTGGTCCTACCTTGGAGTGGTTTGTCGCCGAGATGTTTCAGCGGGAATTTGCCTCCCCCGCCTTCTATGGGGTGAGGTTTAAGGGTACCACCAGTGGAGGTGATTACGACGTCATCTCTCTCTGGGAGAAGAGATGGTTGGTGTATGTGGAGATAAAATCTTCGCCCCCGCGAGGGATCGAAAAGGGGGAAATAGGGGCCTTTTTTGCCAGGATAGCCGATCTATTGCCCGATCTTGCCTTCCTCTTCAACGATACGCAGTTGCGGATGAAAGACAAGATCGTCCTCATGTTTGAGGAGGAACTCTCTGAACGCTACGGCATCAACGGCAGAGAGAGATTCCCCGTGCAGAGATTGATGGATGAGCTCTTTCACATCAACCATCGAATCTATATCGTCAACAGCAAAAGAGACGTGGTCGCCAACTTCAGTTTCTGTCTCAGAGATTTTCTCGCGCATCAAAGGGCCGAGATGTTCCCCCTCGTACCCCCCCCAGCAGATTGAGGACGAAATCCTACCTCACCGCATCCTTCAGGCCTTTTCCCACCTTAAACTTGGGTATTTTGACAGCGGGGATGTCTATCTCCTCTCCGGTGCGGGGGTTTCTCCCCTTTCTGGGCAACCGATTTGATACGTAGAAGGTCCCAAAACCCGTCAACGTAATCTTATCTCCAGCACTCAAGACCTCTGTAATGGTGGCGGTGAAGGAATTGATGGCCCTTTCGGCCGCGGCCCTGGGTACCTTGGCCGTTTTGGCGACCCTATCGATGAGTTCGGCCTTCGTCATCGCGTCCCCTCCTTCATGGTGTTTGATGATCCTTTCCCCCTGCAATTACCTCAGGGCCCCTTCCCCTTCAGTCTCAGGCCCGATAAGTGGGAACTTTATAACACAAAAGGGTATAGGTGACAAGCTGAAAAAAAGCACGTGAAAAATTTTTTAACCTGGTCTTGAAACAGCGGTTTATGTTATACTTTTTGTGTGAAGATCTACCTCGATGCCGATGGGACGCCATACCGGGACCTGACGATAGAACGGGCGAAGCGGTATGGAGTAGAGGTGGTCCTGATCACTGACTATAGCCATCACATCCCCCCTGAGGAGGGGGTGGCGCGGGTTCTGGTCGATGGGGGGAGGGACGCTGCAGACTTTGCCATCGTAAACCGCATACAGGATGGTGATCTGGCGATCACACAGGATGTGGGGCTGGCATCCCTCATACTCCCTAAGGGGGCAACGGTTATCTCCCCCCGGGGATATGAGTTCACCGAAGAGTCCATGGAGGGACGACTCGCCCGTCGCTGGCTCGCGCACAGAATTAGGATCGCCGGTGGGAGGATGCGTGGTCCCAAGGCCTTCTCAGAGGATGATCGCACCAGGTTCCTCTCCCTGTTGGAGAGGAAACTCATCACGTTGACGAGGAAGTGAGATGGGGGTTGATAATCACCTGTTAGAGAGTGTGATGCCATGCTGCATGAACAAGGGGGTTATCGCCCACTATCTCGGCCTCAAGAAAAAATCCCCCTCCAGCAAAGGATGACGATATTGTTTTACATAAGGGGCATGGGGGATTTTTTCATTCAAGCGATGCTGTAAGGGGGCTGTGATTGTAGTGCTACGAGCGAGAAAAGGAATGCCCGTGATGTCGTCTCAAGATATATCAGTGATGCGAGATACACCCCTCAACAATACAAATAAGTTCAGCCTACAAAAGAAAACAGGCCAGTGATCTGTTGGGGGAGTTTGAGGGGGATTCCCTCTCAAACTGGAGGCTCAAGAAAAGAAAGACATTATTTTCATCTATCAAGGATTGGGTAACCGCCATGGCGGTTCATACGAGGTGCCATGAAGCTCGCAGAGATCGGTGAGTTCGGCCTGATCAAGGCGATCACGGAAATGGCCGAAACGGGGGAGGGGGTATCCATGGGGATCGGGGATGACGTGGCGGTCCTCAGACCCTCTTCAGGGAAGCTGCTCCTGGTCACTACTGATCTCCTGTTGCAAGACATACACTTCAAGACGGAATTTACCGATCCCTATCACCTGGGGAAGAAGGCCCTGGGTGTAAACCTCAGCGATATCGCCGGCTGCGGGGGGAGGCCAACGGCCTTCCTGGTCTCCTTAGCCCTTCCCGCCGAGACAGAGATGGATTTCGTGAAGGACCTCTATAGAGGAATGATGGAGATGGCCCAGCAGTTCGGCCTATCCCTGGTGGGTGGCGATACCTCCAGGGGGGAAAAGCTGATGATCTCCGTCACCCTCCTGGGGGAGGGAGAACAAGGCCAGGTCGTCTACCGCAGCGGGGCTAAGAAAGGGGATCAGATCTTTGTGACCGGCGCTTTAGGTGATGCGGCCCTGGGCCTTGAGATGCTCAAACGCGCAGAGCGGGAGGGACAGCTCGTTCAACGACATCGTGCACCCACCCCTCGTATCAGAGAGGGGGGGGAGATCGCGAGCCGGGGGCTGGCCACCGCCATGATCGATATCAGCGACGGTCTGGTGGCAGACCTGGGGCACATCGCAGAGGCGAGCGGCGTGGGAGCGCAGATCCGACTCTCCCAGCTCCCCCTCTCCGAAGAATACAGGGATAGAGCAGAGGGCTATAGCTCGGATCGATACCTGTTGGCCCTCACCGGAGGGGAGGACTACGAGCTGTTGTTTACCTCCCCGCCAGGGCGGGAGGATGAAGTGAGGGCGCTGGCCGAGGAGTTGGGTACCCCCATCACCCGCATCGGGGAGATCGTCGAGGCCTCTCAGGGGATAAAGATCTATGATAGGGATGGAGAGGAGTATTTTATCGAGAGGAGGGGGCATGACCATTTTAAAACGTGAAGGAGGGGAGATGGAGCGGACGTTCATTGACCATATACGGGAGAACGATCAGGTGGAGGGGATCTTCTGGGTGAAGGAGAAGGCGATGCCCACCTCCCGCACCGGGGCACCCTATCTGCGGTTGCGGCTCTCGGACCGCACCGGGGAGATCGAGGGGAGGATCTGGGATGGGGCAGAGGAGTTTGTCGATCTGTTCGAGCGGGGAGACTTTGTAAGCATTAAGGCCCAGGCCACC
>CAYQOD010000171.1:0-4680 GCA_964419065.1 uncultured Thermodesulfobacteriota bacterium
GACAGATGATAACGGCTCAGAGGTAAGGATGTTGCAAGAGGAGGATAAAAAACGAACTGAACCGCCACCTGAACCCGGAAGTATCTTTGTCGGAGATTCTCACCCAGAGTTTTTAGATGATAACGAAGAGGTGGAATCCACCATGGCCTATCTGCGCAAGGTGCGTCGTTTCCTGACCGAGGCCATCGTGGAGCGTTACTTCATCCTCACCAACAGATTTATCAAGCACTTCGAAGGGATGCTCTGATGATCTTCACCCTTTTCGTTATATCTTTCCACCATTTTTAAATCGCCCTATGGCCTTTGTCTACTTCCTCTTCTACCCTTTCATTGCTGCCTTGATCGGCTGGCTCACCAACACCATCGCCATCTGGATGCTCTTTCACCCCTATGAAGAAAAGCGGGTTGTGGGCGTGAGGATTCCTTTCACCCCCGGCCTTATCCCCGCCCGCATTGAGAGGCTCGCCCAAGAAGTCTCCAGGACCATCAGGAATCATTTTCTCAGCGGTACCGATTTTAAAAGTATCTTGAAGGAAATGAGGCTCGGGGAGGTGCTGACCGATGAGGTCAAAAAGAGGGTACAGCGCTCTGTGGTCCTCAAACCGCTCACCATCCTCTTGGATAGTGAATACTTCCAGCGAAGCGTGAACAATGCTGTAGAACGTATTCTCAAAGGGCTGGAGGACGAGGTTGTAGGTGGGAAGGTAGAGGAGTTTATCTATCAGCGAATTCTCACCGACTTTCACCCCCGAAAGGTTGAGGAGGTGATTCTCAAGGTCTCCAGAAAGGAGCTCAAATATATTACCTACTTTGGGGGCATCCTGGGGGGGATCATCGGTGTGGTGCAGGCCCTGGTGAGGCTGTAAGGTACCTGACGAGGAGGATCACGATGGAAGCAAATAATCATGAACATCAGCACACCCATACCCACATCCATAAACACCGGCATCCAGATGGCAACATCCACGCCCATGAACACCGCCACGAACATGTCCATCAGCACGAGCACGAACGGCCTCATCCCGAAGAGGGGACATCTATCCATGAACACGAACACCCCGCTCATGAGCATGAGGTGCATGAGCATACCCACTGAGACGGTAAAACGTGAACGCCGTTAACAACCAGCTTGAATGTAACCGAATTGTATACAGTATCGCGTCATTTGAAGAATAGAGAATAGTGCCCAATGATACACGTGCCATCGTCTCATCCCTGAGGTGATCGCTGTCTCGTATACCAGCTCACCTGCCGGCAGATGCCGCGCAGGACCTTCACCTCACGCGAGTTGAGCCGTGCCCTGCCGAAGATCTTCCGCAGCACCGCCATCATACGCTTGGGATTGTTCTCATCTAAAAAACCAACCTGAAGGAGTGTCTCCTCCATATGCCCGTACATCCCCTCGAGCTCTTCAGAGGTGGCCAGCCTGCACGATCTCCCAATTGCCGGGGTACCAGCTGCGGCCATGAATATCTCATAACAGATGACCATCACCGACTGTGCAAGGTTGAGAGAACCAAACTCCTCATGGGCCGGAATGGTCACTAAACATTGACACAGGTCGAGATCCCTGTTGGTGAGACCCCGATCTTCTGGGCCGAAAAGCACGGCCACCCTGTTCTGCTGCGATATCTCGACCACCTCCGCTGCCATCTGCTTGGGATCGATGACACCCTCCCTCCCCTTCCCCTTCCGCCTGGTCGTCCCGACTATCCACGTACAGTCGGCAACAGCATCCGCTACGCTCGAAAAGACTCGAGTACCTTCTAAGACATCCTGTGCCCGCACGGCCATAAGGCGGGCCTCAGGGGCCATGGGGGAACCAGCCGGATCCACTAAGACCAACTCCTTAAGTCCCATGTTTTTCATGGCCCTGGCGACAGAACCGATATTCATCAGCCCCCGGGGACGAACCAGGAGTATCTTGATATTCTCGATCTTCACCATCTACCGTTCAAACATTCTATCTGATTGATGACGCAAGCATCCGTGCAATTATAACCGTGTCTAACCCTCTTGACTATGATAAAAAGCTCGTATATCTCTTGGGAGAGGATCCCCTATGTTCAGACTAACCCTTCTCGGCACCGTTCATCGTGACCCCCGGGGGTTTGTAAGGCTAGTTGAGGCCCTCGAGGAGCTCAAACCAGACATCATCACCCTTGAGTTCAGCACCTATGGACTGCACTATCGCCAGAGACATCGAAAGTTCCTGAGGCAGCAGCTGATAGCGGGGCTACAAGAGATCTTAGGACCCGAGGCCTTGCGGGGGAAAGGGTGGAGAGGACTGGTGAGAACAGCGGGTATCGGGGGAATCATCGCCTTCATCGACCTGCCCTTTGAATATAAGGGGGCGCGGCTTCACTGCCAACGCCACCACCTTCCCATGTTTTGTCTCGACCTCTCCTCCTATTCCCACCAACTTTTGACCTCTGTCGATGAACTTCTCTCGCCGGCTAACCTGAGAGGGGTCATCGCCTTTGAGACGAGTTCCCTCCAGAAAACGGTCGAGAAAGAGTATGCCCTCGCAGCAAGCCTTCTACGGGATGGCAAAAATTCTCCCTGGCAACGGCTTATCACCATGGAGAGGCAGTGGGAGAAACGGGATGCGGTGATGGCAGAGAGGTTACGCAAGCTCACAACAAGACATCCCACATGCACTATCGTTCATATCGGAGGATGGCAGCACCTCACGGCACGGGAGAGGACCCTCTTTACCTTCCTGGAGGACGAGAGGCCGACGAGGGTCTTGCTGAGCCATCCTTCGCTTTAACCCCCTGCAGCAAGACCTCGATGGTGATCCCCTTCAGAACCCCTTTCACACCCTTTTGGGCCTCCTGGAAAAAGTGCTTTATGACCTTTTCATCATGACCGCGGGATGGAGCGGGAGGAAAATGGAAGGGATTGCCGTGAACGGCATCCACCACCTCTTGGGCCGTTATCCTATCGAGGGATCGAGCCGGAAGATAGAGCACCTCACCCTCATCTACTGAGTGCACAATTCCCTGCTCCATGAGACGACCGATGACCATGCCCAAGTAGCCATAGGGGATCCTCAAATGCTCCGCAAGCGCATCGAGAGAGGTGGGGCCATCTCCCCTCAGGAAGTTGTGGCCGATGACCATCACCACGCGCAGGCCATGGTACCCACTGAACTCTCCCTCTGTAAACTCTGCCTCGCGTAACCTCAGTCTTATATTCTGAACGGTATAGGTAACCTCTGCCCCGAAGAGGATCACCACCCAACAGAGGTAGACCCATATGAAAAACATAGGCAGCGTGCCCAACATGCCATAGATCTTATCAAAGCGGGCGTATGAAGTGACATAGACCTCAAACCCCCAGCGTGCTACCTGAAAGAGGAAGGTGGCTACCACCGAACCGATAATAGCGGGTATCACCTTTACGCGCGTATGGGGAAGGACGCGATATATGATGAAGATGGCCAGAAAGGTCAGAAAGAACGGGAGGAAATAATTGAGGAATCCCTTGACCACAGTCATCTCCAAGATGCTCCCCACCAAGGAGGTTGTGGCGAGCTCCAAGGAATAGATCAAAGCTACCGCAATTAAAATAGGTGAGAGGGTAATTACACTCCAAAAGGCGGTAAGTTTGCTCATGAAACGACGTCTCTCCGTAACTCCCCATATGTGATTGAAGGTCCCCTCTATTGTATTCAGGAGGGAAACAGAGGTGAAGATGAGAAAAAGACCGCCAATAATACTCAGCGTGGTGGTCTGCTGGGAAAATGTCTGTATGTTGGTGAGGATGACCTCTTGGAGAGCAGGGGTGGGGATGAGATACTGGAAGGCGAAGTTCAGAAAGGCCTCCTGAGAGGCCTTAAACCGGGAGAGCACCGAGAGGGAGATGGCTACCAGGGGAACGAGGGCAAGGAGCGTGGTAAAGGTCAGGGCAGCTGCCACCTGAGGGCAATTGTCCTTGATGAACTCACGAAATATATCGAGTACGATGGTGAAAGATCGGGAGAGTTTTTTGATCTCTTGAAGAACTTTTCCCTTCATAACTCCCTTGAAATAAAGACAAAATAGACCGTTTTTATCCTCCTGTCAACGGCAAATATCGGCACCTCTTTCCAGAAAAACTTCTTGACATTTCAATAGAGAGTTGCTACATAATCACCTTCACTCCCGCGCACGGGAGCGGGAGGGCTGGGGTCAGGCCACCGCCTGACCCCAAAATTAATACACAAAGGGAGGTGATAACCATGGTTTGCCAAACTATCAAGGTAGGGGCGGAGTGTATCTTCATGGGGAAAAACGGGTGTACCTACAATGGAGGAAAGTGCCACCCCATCGTGGAGCATTGCCAAGGGTGCGATCGTATCGTAGAGTATCCGACCGGTCTCTACTGCGCTATCTACAGCGAACCTCAACTGAAGTGGTACAACGGGGGTTGCTCCATGGCAACCCACCTCAAGAAGACACTCACCAACACCAACACAAAGAAGCTCAATCCCTTAAAGGCTTCCAAGAGAAGTAGCGCCCGAGGTTAAGAAGAAATAAGGAGGAGCCATGCAAGGAAAGAGACGGGGATCATCAGTCGATGATCCCCGCGCTATTTTTGGGTATTGACAAAGGAGGAGAGGATAATCTATTGTTATCTCTAAGCGGGCATAGCTCAGTTGGTAGAGCACAAGCTTCCCAAGCTTGGGGTCGCGGG
>CAYQOD010000172.1:0-4662 GCA_964419065.1 uncultured Thermodesulfobacteriota bacterium
TTCACCTCTTTCATTGAAGAGCAATACGGAGAGCAATGGGTTGCTTTTGTGGTGCGCTATGGTCTTTTTCAGTGCGGCGGCAAATAACGCCCTATTATCTGAGCAGGGTATATGGATGGATCGTGGGATCAGAGAGGAGGCCTTTGACTTCTTAGATGCGGATATATCGATGATGAGCCAGTCCTCATACTCCTTTTCTGTAAAGAAGATGGGAGGAGGAACCCTGTTGAGCTCTCTCTGTTTAAAGGGGTCTCCGTGAAGGGGGCCTCCCCTTTGTTTCCAATAGTAGAGCCCACCATTGATGATCCATACCTGAAAGCCAGCCTTTCTCAGGTGTGCGCACTCACGCTCAAGCGGCTCGTAGGTATATCCCTCATTGATAAGGATCAGGGGGGTGGATGTGAGATAGGTCTTCGTCTTGATGGCATAGAGGGGGATGTTGATGGAGCCGGGGATGTTCACTTGCTCAAACTGATCTTTCCCCCTCACATCAACAAGGGTGATGATCTGGTTTTCTTTGAACCTTTGTAAGACAGCCTCTACCGAAATAGTAAAGGCCAGGGTGCGCTTTTGTAAGGTGTGGGAAAGAGATTGAGGAGGATTCTCGGGAGACTCAGTTTTTTTAACAGATTGAGCATTAATGGGGGTAGAGGATACCACCAGGTGCAACAAAAAGAGCGCCACCATGGTGATGACGATGTTCCGCTTTCCCATCTGTTCTCTCCTGTCCGCCCGCCGGTCAATGGAGGCCAGAGAGGGAATCCTTTTCTCGAAAGCCCACAAAAGAAAAAAGCCTCCCACGGTGCACAAGTACACCCCTGAAGGCCCCTTTTTACAAAACCACCTTCTGTTGAGCTCCCTCCTCTTCCCCCATCTTTTCTCCAGAAGGTTTTATGAGATGGCGCCCCAAACCCCAGGCACCAGGATACAGCGCCCTTTTTTAACAATAAAAACACCTCTCTGTCAAGGATTTTTTCAAAAATCACCCAAGGCACGTAATCTCTTCAGCGGAGGGAAAATAGCTTTCGCGGGAAGTTATGGACGCCTACTATGGATACCAAAAAGCCCTGCTACAATTGCAGGGCTTGTAATTTATTGATATTATAGGCATTTTTGGCGCGCCCAAGAGGATTCGAACCTCTGACCTACGGATTCGTAGTCCGTCGCTCTATCCAGCTGAGCTATGGGCGCTTTTCATTGAAAGCTACCACCTTTCACCCACAGCGTCAAGACCCTTCTGCTGCAAAGCGCTCGGCTGCGCGGTAGCCGGCAGGGTTTCCCACATCGAATCCGTTCCCTTCCAGGACCTTTCCTAATACCCTCCTCTCCTTGCAGAGCAGCTGCAGCGCCGAGGTCTCATCCCACTCGCTCTCTTGAACTCTCGTCCTCTCCAGGTAGGAGAAGAAGTGCGGCCCGATGATCCACCTTCCCACCGCCTTGAGGATCCTTTCATCGTCTGTGATGGTTAAAGGACCAGCGACCTTGCCCGAGAGGCCGCGGACCTGCACGATCCCAACCTCCAGCTCATTACCTTCGATGATCCCGACGTTTCCGAACCCCTCAGTCTGTCTTGAATCCAGGGACAGGACTCCGACGGTATCATGTCCAAATCGCTCATAGGTCTTGATCATCTGGCTCAAAGCCGGGACATGGCCAAAGAAGATAAAATCCGGCATCATCAGGGCAAAAGACTCCCCAGCTATGAATTCCTTCACGCGGTATATGGCGTCGCCTGATCCTGCGGGGATCGGCTGATCCACAAACGTCAATCGAGGAATGGAGACATCCTGATCACTTCCTTCTGATCGTATATCTCTCTGTAACTGGTCGGAATTGAGGTAGTGCCACAGAGACCTCTTCTCTTTATTGATGACGATGTAGAGTTCTTCCAGACCGGAACGGGCAGCCTCAGAGACGGTATAGGAGATCATCGGCCTGCCCCTGACTAGGAGCATCTCCTTGGGTTGGCCCCCGGTCAGGGGATGCATCCTGGTACCCAGGCCTGCTGCAGGGATAATCCCTTTTCTGAGCTGTCGTTTCGCTTTCAAGGGGAAACAATGCGTGTTGGCGGATCCGCCTCTCCGCCTTCGGCGGAGGGCGAGATCTCGCCATCATTTTTGCAAAGCAAAAATGATGGCGGAGAGAGAGGGATTCGAACCCTCGATCCCGGTTTCCCGGGATACTCGCTTAGCAGGCGAGCGCCTTCGGCCAAGCTCGGCCATCTCTCCGCGATCCCGCCTCTGTGGCGGAATACCATTTACTTATAACTTATAGCTTTTAGCTCATAACAGAGCTTCCCAGAATACTATTCGCTTATAGCTTTTTGCCCAGTGCACTATCTGTTCAGTTTATTGCTATTGGTGAGTTCTGTGTCATATTTTCTAATATAGTTCTATGACATTTTCGCAAAACTCGCAATATTTTTTAGCATCCTGGTAAACCCTGAAAGTCCTGAATCGAAATTTCATGTTAAAAGTTATCTGTTACCAGTAAAATTTGCTAAGCAAATTTTCTGGCGGTGAGAGAGGGATTCGAACTCAATTCAAGCCTCAAAAAGCATTTCCTTTAGTCTTCTTCGTCCGGTAGTTGATTTGTAATATTTTTCTTTCTGACAAGCTTCGCTTAATGTTTCAAACGATTCGATATGGATAACCTTAAAAGGTCGATACGGTTGAGACGATTTAACTCTACCGGCGTTATGTTCTGTCAAGCGTTTATTAACATCATTCGTAACGCCAGTATAAGTCCGAGTTTTTGCCTCATTCAACAGAATGTAAACGTAATACATAATCAAACTTGTTGGCGGATCCGCCTTGCCGCCTTTGGCGGAAGGCGAAATCTCGACGGGCGGATCCACCAAAAGCCTGTCTACTTTTGGTGAGATCTCGCCAATCTTTTTGCTTTGCAAAAAATTCTCACTCGCTAGGATTACCTCTTCGGGCGGATCCGGCAAAAGCCTTTTGGCTTTTGCCGAGATCTCGCCATCATTTTTTGCTGGGCAAAAAATGATGGCGGAGGGAGAGGGATTCGAACCCCCGTCCCCTTTTGGGGGAAACGGTTTTCAAGACCGCCGCCTTCAACCGCTCGGCCATCCCTCCAGGATCCCGCCTATCGCGGGATACTTTTAACCTTTAGCTTTTAACAGATAGCTTTTTCTTACAAATACTAACCTCTTGACCCCTAGACCCCTCGAATCCCCTACCCCTTGTTTTCATTTTACTCCTTCGGCCCAATCTTTTCAATGCCCCCCATGTACGGGCGCAGGACATCGGGGATCATCACACCCCCATCCTCCTGCTGGTAGCTCTCGAGGATGGCCACCACCGTCCTTCCCACGGCCAACCCCGAGCCGTTGAGGGTGTGGACCAGTTCTGTGCCCTTTTTCCCCTCCCGGCGGAAGCGTATGGAGGCCCGGCGGGCCTGAAAATCCTCAAAGTTGCTGCAGGATGATATCTCTTTATACGCACCCTGACCAGGGAGCCATACTTCAATATCGTAGGTCTTGGAGGCGGCAAACCCAAGATCTCCGGTGCAGAGGAGGACCACTCGATAGTGGAGGTTTAACCGTTGCAGGACCTCCTCAGCATCTAAAAGGAGTCGCTCCAGTTCATCATATGAGGTCTCCGGTGCCGTGAACTTGACCAGCTCCACCTTGTTGAACTGGTGCTGGCGTATGATCCCCCGCGTGTCCTTTCCGTAGGAGCCTGCCTCCCGTCGAAAACAGGGGGTATAGGCACAATAATAAAGAGGGAGGTCCTGCTCGGAAAGGGTCTCATCCCGATGGATATTGGTCACCGGGACCTCGGCCGTGGGGACAAGGTAGTAGTCCGTCCCCTCGATCTTGAAGAGGTCCTCCTCGAACTTGGGGAGTTGACCGGTGGCGGTCATCACGTCTCGGTTGACCATGAAGGGAGGGAGAACCTCTCGGTAGCCATGCTCGTTGATGTGCAGGTCGAGCATGAAGTTGATCAGGGCCCGCTCCAGCCGGGCACCGAGGTCTTTGTAGAGGGTAAACCGGGCCCCGGCCAGCTTGGCCCCCCCCTTAAAGTCGAGGATACCGAGTCCCTCACCGATATCCCAGTGGGCCTTGGGCTCAAAGGCGAAGGCAGGGGGCTTACCCCACCGCCTCACCTCCTGATTGTCCTCCTCTCCTCTCCCTACCGGGACCGAGGCATGGGGTATGTTGGGGATAGTGAGGAGAAAGTTCTGCAGGGCCTCCTCCTGCTCCCGCAACTCCGCCTCCATCTCCTTGATCCCCTGAGAGACCTGTCGCATCCGGACGATCAGTCCCTGCGCATTCCCCCCTTCCTGCTTGATCCTGCTGATCTCCTCCGAGACCTGGTTGCGCTGACTCCGGCGGGCCTCGGTATCTTGGATCAGCTCACGGCGCCTCCGATCGATCTCCAGAAAGGGGGTCAGGTCTAGGTCATCACCCCTCAGGGTCAACTTCTCGCGGAGCATATCGATGTTCTCCCGCACAAACCGCAGGTCTAACACCTTCCCTTCCCTCTTTCAATCCTCATCATACAGTAATTGACCATGACTGCTTCGTCACCCACGAACCATGAAAATTCACTATATCTCCCTCTCCCGCTGGCGGGAGAGGGCAGGGGTGAGGGTGGTTATAATATTTTTCCCCCTCACCTTCATCCTCTCCCCGAG
>CAYQOD010000173.1:0-4660 GCA_964419065.1 uncultured Thermodesulfobacteriota bacterium
GAGAGGGGGGCATCGCCCCATACCTGCCGGGCCTATCGAAAGGACCTAGAGCTCTTTGCGACCTTTCTAGGTGAGAAAGAGCTCTCCACGGATGTCGCCGAGATAGATTACCTGACGATCCGCCGCTACCTCGGACACCTCTATCAGGGGAAGCGGGTAAAACGGAGCTCGGTGGTGCGAAAGCTGGCCACCTTGAGGACATTCTTCAGGTATCTGAAACGGGAGGGGATCATCGGTAAGAACCCTGCCAAGACGGTGGGGACCCCCAAGGGGGAAAGAACCCTCCCCCATGCCCTCACCGTGGATGAGGTCTTCAGGCTGCTAGATACCCCGGATGAAACCAACCCCTTGGGGATCAGGGACCGGGCCATCCTGGAACTCCTCTACTCCAGTGGGATCAGGGTGGGAGAACTCACCTCTCTCAACCTGGAGGATCTGGATTTGGGAGGGGGGATGGCAAGGGTAATGGGTAAGGGGGCGAAAGAGAGGATGGTGCCTATCGGTTCCAAGGCCGCCGAGGCATTGAGGGAATACCTGCCCTACAGGGATGAGCTTATTGAAAAGGAGAAAGAATACCCCAGACCCCTCTTCCTCAACTATCGGGGGGAGAGGATCACGGCCCGTAGCGTGGCCAGGTTGATCAAGAAGTACCTGCTCAAGGGAAGGGTATGGAAGGAGACCTCACCCCATACCTTCAGACATTCCTTTGCCACCCACCTGTTGGATGCAGGGGCCGATCTGCGGGGGATACAGGAGTTGTTGGGACACGCTAGCCTCTCCACCACCCAAAAGTACACCCATGTGAGTTCAGCGAAACTGATGGAGGTCTACGATCGGACCCACCCACGCGCCAGAAAAGGGACCAAAGATGATTAAGGGAACCACGATCCTCTCCGTGCGTCACAAGGAAAAGGTGGTGATGGCCGGCGATGGACAGGTGACGATGGATACCACGGTGATGAAACACCGGGCCCGAAAGGTCCGTAAGCTCTATAACGACAAGGTCCTGGCGGGCTTCGCCGGGACCACAGCCGATGCCTTCACGCTCTTTGAGCGTTTCGAGGAAAAGCTGGAGCAGTACAGCGGAAACATCCTGCGGGCGGCCGTGGAGCTGGCCAAGGACTGGAGGACTGACAAGCTGCTCAGGAGGCTGGAGGCGTTGCTCATCGTGGCCGACAGGGATCACTCCCTCATCATCTCCGGCAACGGAGATGTGGTAGAACCCGATGATGGAATCGTAGCCATCGGCTCCGGCGGTCCCTACGCCCAGGCGGCGGCCAAAGCCCTCACCCTTCATTCTGATCTGGATGCCCGAACCATCGCCGAGGAATCGATGCAAATAGCGTCAGAGATATGCATCTACACAAACAATCAGATAACCATCGAGGAACTCTAGGGCACAACGAGGTGAATATGGAACGACCTCTCATACCAAAAGAGATCGTGGCCGAGCTGGATAAGTATATCATCGGGCAGGATGAGGCGAAGCGGAGCGTGGCCATTGCCTTGAGGAATCGCTGGCGGCGTCAACAGGTCCCAAAGGAACTGCGGGATGAGATCGCCCCGAAAAATATCATCATGATCGGCCCCACCGGCGTGGGCAAGACCGAGATCTCACGGCGCCTCGCCAAACTCGCCCAGGCCCCCTTTCTAAAGATCGAGGCCTCCAAGTTCACCGAAGTAGGGTACGTCGGGCGAGATGTGGAGTCGATGATCAGGGACCTGACGGAGCTCTCGGTCAATATGGTGAGGCGGGAAGAGGAAGAACGGGTGAAGGACAAGGCCAAGGAGATGGCCGAGGAGCGGGTGCTGGATCTCCTTCTTCCCCTCAATCCCCCAAAGGCCACGCCTGGGCTCTCCTCCCTGCCCGAAGCCATCGAGACTACCGAAGGACAACCGGAGATGGATTCGGCCCACAAGACCAGAGAACGGTTGAGGAAGCTGTTGCGGGAGGGAAAGCTGGACGAGCGCCTGGTGGAAGTGGAAATGGTCGACAGGGTCATGCCGGTGGTGGAGATCTTCTCCACCGCAGGGCTGGAGGAGATGGACGTAAACCTCAAGGATATGCTCTCCGGTCTCTTTCCTAAGAAGACCAAGAAGAGGAAGGTTAAGATACCCGAGGCCCTGGAGATCCTCGCCGAGGAGGAAGCCCAAAAGCTCATCGATATGGATAAGATAATCAAATTTGCCATCCAGAGAATGGAACAATCAGGGATCATCTTCTTGGATGAGCTCGACAAGATCGCCAGCCGTGAAGCAACCCATGGACCTGATGTCTCGCGCGAGGGGGTGCAGCGGGACATCCTCCCCATCGTGGAGGGTACCACGGTGATGACCAAGTATGGGATGGTACGAACCGACCATATCCTCTTCATCGCAGCCGGTGCCTTCTATGTAGCCAAACCCTCCGACCTGATCCCCGAGCTACAGGGCCGTTTCCCCATCAGGGTAGAGCTGGAGCCGCTCGGTAAGGAGGAGTTTGTCAGGATTCTGACCGAGCCCCAAAATGCTCTCATTACCCAGTATGTGGAGTTGATGAAGACCGAGAACGTCTGGTTGTCCTTCACCGCAGGGGCCATCGAGGAGATCGCCCAGATCGCCGCCCAGATTAACGAGAGGACAGAGAATATCGGGGCCCGGAGGCTCTACACCATCATGGAGAAGCTCCTCGATGAGGTATCCTTTGACGCCCCTGAGCTGAGCGGTCAAGAGATAGTCATCGATGCCGACTACGTGCGAAAGAAGCTCGATGAATTCGTCCGGGATGAGGATCTGAGCAGGTATATCTTGTGATGCAGGAGCTCATCGAAAAGGCCGAGGTGCTCATCGAGGCCCTCCCCTACATCAGGAAGTTCTACCAAAAAACCATGGTGATCAAATATGGGGGGGCAGCCATGGTTGATGAGGACCTCAAAGAGGCCTTTGCCATGGATATCATCCTCATGAAGTACGTCGGTCTCAACCCGGTGGTGGTCCACGGAGGCGGCCCCCAGATCAACCAGGTCCTCCATAAGATGGGGAAGGACTCCACCTTTGTGCAGGGTCTGAGGGTCACCGACGAAGAGACGATGGATGTCGTCGAGATGGTCCTGGTAGGGAAGGTGAACAAAGAGATCGTGGGACTCATCAACCGCTGCGGGGGGAAGGCAGTGGGGCTCAGCGGAAAGGACGGCGGCCTCATCCAGGCGAAAAAGCTCCACCTCTCCCCCCAGAAACAGGGGGATCCCTCTCCCGAGATCGTCGATCTGGGGATGGTGGGGGAGGTGGAGGGGATCAACTCCGGTGTCATCAGGGCCCTGGATGACGGCGACTTCATCCCGGTCATCGCCCCTGTGGGGATGGGGAAGGATGGGAAGACGTATAACATCAACGCCGATCTCGTGGCGGGGAAACTGGCGATGGCCCTGCAGGCGGAGAAATTGATCCTCCTCACCGATGTGCCGGGGGTACTGGACGAGAGGGGAGGACTCATACCGAGCCTGAAGATAAAAGAGGCAGAGACACTCATCGCACAAGGGGTCGTCTCCGAGGGGATGATCCCCAAGGTCAACTGCTGCCTGGAGGCCGTGACAGGAGATGTTGTCAAGGCGCATATCATCGATGGACGGGTGAAGCACGCCCTCATCCTTGAGATCTTCACTGACGGTGGGATAGGAACAGAGCTATGGGAAGGGGAGATGGACTGAGCGCATCGGAATTAATCTACGAGGGTTCACAGTTCCTGATCGACACGTATACCCGCCACCCCATCATCCTGGTGAGGGGTGAGGGGACAAAGGTGTGGGACAGCACCGGGAGGGAATACCTCGACTTTGTGGGGGGAATAGCGGTCTGCAACCTGGGCCACTGTCATCCCCGGGTGATCCAGGCACTTGAGGAACAGGCCAAAGAACTCATCCACTGCTCCAATCTCTACCATATCGGCCCCCAAGCAGCACTGGCTCAACGGCTCTGTGAACACTCTTTCGGCGAGAGGGTCTTCTTCTGCAACAGCGGGACCGAGGCCAATGAGGCGGCCATTAAGCTGGCACGAAAGTATGCCACGGGGCGGTACGGCAAAGACCGGTATGAAATCATCACCATGGAGAACTCCTTCCACGGGAGGACTATGGGGGCCCTAAGCGCTACCGGGCAGGAGAAGTTCCATAAGGGGTTTGAGCCCCTCCTGCCGGGTTTCACGTATGTGTCCTTTGACGACCTCGAGGCGATCAAGGACGCTGTCACCCCCCAGACCTGCGCCGTGATGGTGGAACCCATTCAAGGAGAGGGGGGGGTCAACATTCCCTCCCCCGGTTACCTGAAAGGCCTAAGGGAACTCTGCGACCAGAACGAGGTCCTGTTGATCTACGACGAGGTCCAGGTGGGGATGGGCAGGACGGGTAGACTCTTCGCCCATCAACACGACGATGCCCCTCCCCACATCATGACATTGGCCAAATCCCTGGCCAATGGGGTCCCCATCGGGGCCGTGGTGACCACGGAGGAAGTGGGGCAGGCCTTCACCCCGGGGAACCACGCCTCCACCTTCGGCGGCAACCCCCTCGCGACAAAGGTAGGCTGCGTCGTCCTCGACACCATCCTGGGGGACGGCATTCTGGAGAATTGTCAACAGATCGGAAGAGCACACGTCGAACTCCAGTCACATCACGATCTCGTATGC
>CAYQOD010000174.1:0-4616 GCA_964419065.1 uncultured Thermodesulfobacteriota bacterium
GAAGACATCAAGCTTTTGCCCCCGATCTGTCCCTCCAAGATAGTAGCTTTGGGGTTGAACTATAGGGATCACGCCGAAGAGTTCGGGCTGAAACTGCCCGATGAGCCCCTGATCTTTTTAAAGCCGGGTTCCGCCGTCATCGGTCACTTGGATGATATCGTTTATCCCCCTCTGTCGCAGCGGGTCGACTACGAAGGGGAACTAGGGATAGTTATCGGGAAGATCGCCAAGGGTGTTTCGGCAGAGGAGGCCGATGCGTACATACTGGGGTATACGTGCTTCAACGATGTGACTGCAAGGGACCTACAAAAGAAGGATAGACAGTGGACGAGGGCGAAAGGGTTTGACACCTTCGCCCCCCTCGGCCCCTGGATAGAGACGGAGATAGACCCCGTGGGCCTCACGCTGGAGACCTTTCTGAACGGGGAGCAAAAACAGTCTTCCAATACATTCAACCTCATCTTCAAACCACGGCAATTAGTGAGTTTTATCTCGCAGGTGATGACGCTTTATCCGGGTGATCTGATCGCCACCGGGACCCCCTCAGGGGTTGGCCCCATGAAGGTGGGAGATAGGGTAGAGGTCGTCATCGAGGGAATAGGGAGGCTCGTGAACTTCGTCAAGAAGGAATGAGTTGAGGAGATATATATCCTCTCAGCTCAGAGGTTCAGGTTTTCCTCACTTGACTTTTTCCACTCCCTATGATTAACGTGGGGGACCACATCGTGGATGAATGTCTAGGAGGTTATCGATGGTAAGCAAGGAATTTAACAAACTATCCTGTGGCATAGAGGCATTACGATGAGGGTGAGAAGGAGCAAGAGGGGATGGAAGAAGGGATGGTGGGAGGCCCGCTATCAGCTCGCCTGTTGGTCCTTAAAGGTCCTTTTACTATGCACCTACTTGTTCCCCTTAAGATGGGCCCTCTTCCTCCTGGATGAAGTAGGGGGAAGGATCGGCTGGTATCTGGCCGGGGAGTACCGGAGGAAGATGTTGGATAATCTCACCCTATCCTTTCAAGATTCCTTGAAGCCGGAAGAGAAGAGGCGCATCTCCCAGGAGAGCTTTCGCCATATGATCAGGAGTTTCGTTGAGTTCCTATACTGCGTTCACTTTTATCAAGAGAAGTTTGACCCGATGATAGCACTGGAGGGTAGGGAAAACCTGGAGAAGGCCCTGGCCCTGGGCAAAGGGGTCATCGCAGTCACCGCCCACCTGGGTAACTTCATTTTCCTGTGTGTGAAGTTGAATACCAACGGCCTTCCCTTCGCCACCATCATAAAGGAGCCAGGCCATCCTGGCCTTGCCCAACTCCTTCGGTGGGCCAGAGAAAAGGTCGGGGTGCGGGCCATCCACCTCGACCCCCCTCTGAGCTGTCAAAGGGAGATTCTGCGGACGCTCCGCCGGGGGGAGATCGTATGTTTTATCTCCGATCAGAATCAGAAGAGAGGGGGGGTACTGGTGGAATTTCTCGGGCGCGTCATGGCCATGCCCGTGGGCCCGGCCATCTATCACCTGAAGACAGGAGCCCCCATTCTCCCCATCTTCATCCTCCGCCAGGACGATGGAAGACATACGGTAACCATCGGCACCCCGTTAACATGTGAGCTGAGCGGTGACGATGAGAGAAACATCTTCACCATCACGAGCCAGGTCACCCAGGTCATCGAGTCTTATGTCAGGCAGTACCCAGAACAGTGGTCATGGATCAGCAAGCGGCGCATCCGGACAAAAACGAGAAGAACGACCTTCCTCGAACAAGTAACACATTAATCCTCCGGCTGCGTCACATTTTCCCTTGACAATTTTTATGGCTTATTTAAATATTTAGATTTAACTACTTAAATCAGAATATAAGAGACGCCATGGACCTCCAACTAGTAATAATGGGGCTCCTGATGAAAGGGCCTAGTCATGGGTATGACCTGAAACAGACCTTGGAGAAAGATCTAAGCCCCTTCTTTGAGGTCTCTTCCACCCCCATCTACTATGCCCTGAAGAAATTGGAGCAGGAGGGACTGGTTACCCAGTGGAGCACCGTTTCGGGTAGGAGACCCCAGAAGTACGTGTATAGCCTGACTGCCAAGGGGCGTGAGAAGATAAAGGACCTCCTCCTCCAGAACATCACGTATCTGCAGCGTCCTTCCTTAAACCTTGATATATCACTCTACTTTCTCAATTTTCTTCCTCTCCACGATGTGGTGGAGACCTTACAGGAAAGGTTGAGAGAGTTGCGAAAATTGAGGTTCTTACTGAATAGGCAGAAGAAGGAATTAGCATCTGACCCTGCCAGAAGGAGGGAGTATATCATTACCTCTCATAACCTCCGGTTCAGCGAAGCGGAGATGGAGTTTGTTCACGATTTGATCCAGGAGTTCTCACGAGGGGAATTTAACACAGATCAATCTCTTGATGAGATGAACCAAGGCTATGATCATCGGTAATTATCTACAGAGACAGGCCCATGAAAGGCCTGATAAGGTGGCCGTCATCTGTAATGAAGTTGAGCTGACCTTCTCCGAACTTAACCTTCAGGCCAACAGGTTGGCCAATTGGTTTCTGTCACGGGGGTTGGAAAAGGGTGATCGAGCGGTGGTGCTATTGCCCAACTGCGCCGAGTTTGCGGTGGCCTACTTCGCCCTCATGAAGATTGGGGTCATCGCGGTGATCCTCGACTTTCGCCTCAGCCCGCCGGAGATGAGCCCCCTCTTCGATGAGACAGAGGCAAAGACCCTCATCACCCATTCCAAACAGAAGACCTTCGGCATACGGATGCTGCGAGAGAAGCGGCACCTCCAATACATGGTCCTTCTGGGCGAAGACAAAAAGGAAAAGGGTGATGAAAAAGGCCTGTACCCATATGAGAGGATTGTGAACAAAGGGGACACCCAGGAGCCGAATGTCTCCCTGCAGGAAGAGGATGAGGCCCTCTATCTTTATACATCGGGCACCACAGGCAAGCCGAAAGGGGTGATCCTTACCTACGATCACCTTACCTATTTCTCCGAATCTATGAAAGCCATGTTACCCCTTAGAGAGCAGGACATGGAGGGGTCTGTGCTGCCCATGTCTCATATCTCAGGGCCGGTCGTCCTCAACCTAACGGTGGACATGGGTCACACACTAGTCATCATCGAAGAGATCAGGCCAAAAAAGATCCTTGAAGAGATTCAGAGAAACAAGATCGACTACTTCCACGCCGTGCCTCCCATCTTTCAGCTGATCCTCAACCTCCCGAGCCGCGACCGATATGATCTGAGCAGTCTGCGCTTCGTTGCCATGATGGGAACAGTGGTCGCTGAAGAGCTCATGGAGGAATGGGTTGAGGAGTACCCACACTGTGTGCCCCTGCAGGGATATGGTGCAACGGAGACCTCTCCCCTGCTCACCCTTACACGCTTTAAAGACGCCCCTCGCAAGATGGCGAGTGCCGGCTGTATAGTCCCCAGGGTCGAGATCAAGATCGTGGATAAAGACGGTAAGGAACTATCTACAGGCGAAGTAGGTGAGGTGATCGCCCGCGGCCCCCAGATCATGAAGGGGTACTTTAAGAACCCTAAGGCCACCGAGCAGAAGATTAAAGATGGCTGGTACTACACCGGCGACCTGGGCAGGTTTGACGAAGATGGGTACATCTACGTCCTCGGCCGGGCCGATGACATGATCATTACAGGAGGGATGAACGTCTACCCCTCTGAGGTGGAAAATGTCCTCATCGCTCACGACAAGGTGGCTGAGGCGGCGGTGGTGGGGATACCGGATTCAGAGCGGGGGCAGGCATTGAAGGCGGTGGTGGTCCCCAAGGTGGGGGAGGAGATCTCCAAACGGGAGTTGATGCGGTTCTGCCGTGAGCGGCTCGCCAGCTTTAAGCTCCCTAAGGTCATAGAATTTCGGGACAACCTCCCTCGCTCCCGTACGGGTAAGGTGGCCAAGCGGGAGTTAAAGGTTGTCGAGGAGGGGTTAAAAAAGTACTGGGATTTTCTAGGAGACCACAAGAAGTGGATTGGGCCCCTGATCCTCGTCGCCATCTGGTTTTTTGTCACCGTCACCAAGCTGGTGGACCCCTTCTTCCTCCCCTCCCCAGTGAAGGTGGGAGAACACCTTGCCACATTGCTCTGGAAAGCAGAAACGTACGAACACCTTTGGAAGACCTTCTACCGTATGATGGCGGGATATGCCATAGCGGCGGGCATTGGGGTGCCCCTGGGTATCGTCCTCGGCTATTGGGAGAAGGTCTATGATTCGGTGGAGTTCATTATTGACTTCTTTCGCTCCTTCCCCGCCACCGCCATGTTCCCCCTCTTTATGCTCGCCTTCGGCATCGGGGATGGAGCCAAGATCGCCTTGGTGGTCTTCGGCTGTGCGTTGCTCATCCTGGTCAACACCACCTATGGGGTCCATGGATGCAGTCGCACCCGCAAGATGGTGGCAGAGACCATGAAGGCATCTGAGGCCTATATCATGGCCAAGGTCGTCCTGCCGGAGGCGTTGCCCCAGATATCGGCGGGACTGCGGCTCGCCCTCTCCCTAAGCCTCATCATCGTTGTGGTCTTGGAGATGTTCATCGGGACCACGAGGGGGTTGGGGTATTTGATCTACAATGCCCATATAACCTA
>CAYQOD010000175.1:0-4598 GCA_964419065.1 uncultured Thermodesulfobacteriota bacterium
AGTCGTTCTTCCTCCTCATCCTTGGCATGGTCATCGGCAACAGCGTGGGCTTTTTGAGTATCCTTGCCCTCTCCGGCACCGGCATCGACCTCTCTTCATTTGCCGCCGGCATGGAATATTGGGGTATGTCCCGGGTGATTTACCCGGTAATTCACGGAAAAGACATCTTCATGGCCAACCTGGTGGTATTCGTTTTGGGGTTGGTGGTGAGTCTATACCCGGCCGTGAAGGCAGCCAGATTCACCCCTGTCAAGGCCCTAGCGCACACGTGAAATGGGAAGCGTTGGTCAGAGAACTGGCGACTGAACGCCAGCGGACTTTTCAGAGGAGATAGCACTATGGATATCGTGAAGTGCACCGGCATCAAAAAGATCTACCGACAGGATACGGTGAAGGTCAAAGCGCTCAACGGCGTGAGCCTCTCCATTAAGAAGGGAGGCTTTATGGCCATCGCCGGACCCTCGGGGTCCGGCAAGACCACCCTCCTGAATATCATCGGCGGACTGGATGCAGCGGATTCCGGCCGCGTCCTGGTGGATGGGAATGCACTCAATACCATGAGCCAATCAGAGCTGGCCAGTCTACGGCTGCACAAGATCGGGTTCGTCTTCCAGGCCTATAATCTCATCCCGGTCCTCTCGGCGATAGAAAACGTGGAGTTCGTCATGCTCCTGCAGGGTGTGCCGTCGTCCGAGCGACGGGAGCGGGCCACGTCCATCTTGGATGATGTGGGTCTCGCAGACATGTACGACAGGCGCCCAGCCGAGCTCTCCGGCGGTCAGCAACAGCGGGTAGCCGTCGCCCGGGCCATCGTCTCCAATCCGTCCATCGTCTTGGCGGACGAACCGACGGCCAACCTCGATTCAAAGACCGGGGCAGGCCTGCTGGAGATGATGAAGGAGATGAACGAGACCAAAAACGTCACCTTTGTCTTTTCCACTCACGATAAGATGGTGATGGACTATGCCCGCCGGCTCGTCTACCTTAGAGACGGTATCGTTGTGGACGACCAAGTCAGGGACCGGCAACGTCGATCTATGACCCCTGAGCACACAACCTTCACCATGAAGCGTTAGGAGGACACTTCCACGTCTTTCACCCAGGCAGTTATACGGAGCGGATTGCTGCTGCTGGGAACTCTCGTCCTCTCCATCGGCCCGGCCGCCTCGTGGGCGTCATCGACCCAACCCCCTCCATCCGAGCCCGCTGCCTCGGCGGATCAACCGGAAGACCACACGAAGCCCTGGTATAAGCGGATCGAATGGGAGTGGGGTGGTCACCTGAAGGTCCGAGGGGGCGTATCGTGGGTCCAGGAAGAATCACTGTTCCAACCCGTGGGCACGGGGGCGTACTACGATGGTCACACCGAGGGCCGACTCAAAGGCAGGCTCTTCTTCGGGAAGTGGGGATACCTGGAAGCACACTATGAGGCCATCCTCTCTGGGGGGGATACCCATCGCAAGTCGAAGGAGTTGGAGCGCCTCTATCCGGCCCTCTTCAGCGACGGTTTAGGGCTCGGCCGCCCTGTGGACGACGACCGTCGCTTGGTCAACCTGACCCATACCCTCCATGAAGATGATCACTACATCCTCTATCACCGCCTCGATCGGCTCTCCCTGACCCTGCTGCCGCAATGGGGCCTGGTCCGCATCGGCCGACAGGCGGTCACGTGGGGGAACGGGTTGCTCTTCAATCCCATGGATCTGTGCAACCCCTTTTCACCGACTGATATCGAACGGGACTACAAGATCGGAGACGATATGGTATTCGCCCAGGTCCCCCTGAACACCTTCGGTGACGTTCAGATCCTCTACGCCCCGAGGCGGGACCCCGTCGATGGGCATCCGAAGTGGAGCCATTCCTCGCTGGCAGGAAAGCTGCACTTCGCTGTGGGCACCACCGAGTTCGACCTCATGGTGGCGAAGCACTACGAGGATGCGGTCATCGGATTGGGCAGCACCGGATACCTCGGGGATGCGGCCTGGCGTCTGGACGCCACAGGGACCTTCCTGCCCCGGTCGCGAGAGAGGACCGCCTACCTCTCCCTCACAGCAAACATGGACTACTCCTGGGTATGGTGGGGGAAAAACTTTTACGGCCTTATAGAGTTTTTCTTCAACGGCCTGTCGCACAACGAGTACGAAGACTCCTATACGGATCCGGATATCTCCGAACGTCTGGCCCGGGGAGAGCTCCACACCCTCGGCCGGACCTACTTGAGCGGCTACACCAGGGTTGAGCTGCACCCGCTGGTGAATGTCTCTCTGACCGTGATCAACAACCTGGCTGACCCTTCCGGCATCGTCCAACCCCGGGTGGTCTGGGATGCATTGACAAACGTTCAGATTACCTTGGGGGGGAATATATACTACGGCACGAAGGACACGGAGTACGGTAGGTTCGAGCTGCCGGGCACGGATCTAGACATCAAGCCCGCCGATAACGTCTTCCTCTGGATGACCTACTATTTTTAGTAGTATCTCATCATCACCACGGACTCATACATACAGGGTACACGACACAATAGTTGGAGGAGCCTGCAGGGGGGTACAATAACGCCTCTCTTTCTCGGGCCATCAGCCACCCCTGCTCATCAGCTTTTCGTAGGCCTCCTGGATCTGGGTGAACTTCTTATGGGCCAGTTTCTGGAGTTCCGGGCCGAGGTGGGAGACCTTGTCCGGGTGATACGCCTGGGCGGCCCGACGGTAGGCGGCCTGGATCTCATCACGCTTGGCCCCGGGCTTTATGCCGAGGATCTCATACGGGTCTTTGGAACCTTCAGATTCAGAGCTGACGTCAACCCTTTCTTTTTGGTAACTTCTAGTCCTCTCAGCCCGTTCCTGCTGGTGGCGATCAGCCCCCCCAACGTTCCTCCACCAGGACAAAAACTCCGGCAGCCTCCCCCGTACGAGGTAATAGAGCACGAGTCCCGTGAGGGTGACATCGTCAAGCCAGCCTCCCACGGGTATGAAATCCGGGAGGATATCGTAGGGGCTGATGATGTAGAGGAGGGCGATGATACCGAGCAGGATCTTCAGGTACTTCTTCATACTCGCAATCCCATCTCCGTCTCCGCATCACGGCGGAGGTGAGACGATGCCCATTCCCTCCCCTGCACCCCACCTGCCAAACCCTGTCTTCCTCTCACTAGAACCAGGGGAACCCATTAAACTTCAGGTCGATGCGACATTCCTCCCGGTAGGGAGAGCTCGGGCTGACCAATACTAAGAGGTAATTCCCCTTCTTACGGATCTTGAGCGGGACCCCTGTCTGGACCTTCTTGCGTTCGCCCGGCTCCAGACGGACCCTGATCTGATCTCGCCTCTCCCTATCATATCCGATATAGAGGAACTCAACCAACGCCTCTCCCGCCGTCGCGGAGCAGTTTTCGACCCAGACGGCAGCGCTGGCGTATAAGAAGTGATCGTACTCATCATAACCCGGATCGTCCCTGACCTCGCTCTCCAGCAGATTCCGGTTCGACCCACACGCCCAATCGTGACCCCAGAGAAATCCGATGCGCTTTCGAGGAGGATTCCCGGTACGAGCGATCTTGAAATTGCCCCACAACCACTTGAAGATCTTCCCCTCATAGAGATTGTTGTCGTAGTCGGTTTCAAAGACCTCGTGGTCCGGATTGAGCGTCACCGAGATATTCAGCGAGCAGGTATCATCCGGCCACTCCAGGGGCAGAATAAAATACATAGTGGCAGCCTGTGAGGTGTTTAAGCGTTGTACGCTCCCTCCGCCTACCTGAACATCACACGCCAGAGACCCCTGATAGACCTTCCTGCCACTGGTGAAGTATATGATGACTCTATCGTGGCCTTCGCGATAGTAGACATCCGTGATCTGAAAGTCGTAAAAGATCTGCGCCTGGATTGGTGTCTCCACGCGCTCGATCTCCCCGACCACCGTTGTTCCCCCCACCGGGTGCGCGGGCTCTCTATCAAGCTCAGGACGATCATCCTCAGGTGGGGGAGGAGGGGTTGGCTGAGGCCCCGTGGTCTTCGGTTTCTTAGGGTGCAGTTTGGTTACCTTCGGCGCTGCGACCTCAAGGGAAATAGGCACTTCGATGACCTCCTTGTCGGCAAGCAACTGTAACCGGTAGCTGCCCCCTGGTGTGGCAGTGGCCGCGGCCCTGAGGGTGATCCTCCTGACTTTGGCTGCGGGCGGGCCGAGCCTGACCTCCAGATCCCGTGTCGGCTGGTTGTTCAGCAATACCCGGCAATCGGTGACCCGGTTGAGGTTGTTGCCGCGGAGCGTAACCGTCGTCTCCCTGCCCCCCGGCTCAAGCCGCACGCTGCGCGTGCTGGCGGACGTCACCTCGACCGTGAGGGGTTGGACCGGCCCCAGCTTCTGCGGGGTCTGTTGGAGCTTTTGAGGGGTCGTCTGCGCCGGCTGCATCGTCTGCTGTCCTTCGAGCACGGAAAACGAAAAAATAACCACCGCCGTCACGGCCAACAACACCATGCCGACTCGTTCTTTCATGTCTCCCTCCCTCCGAATCATACGGAACTACGCTTCTGTACCCCGCCCCGTATACGGACAAGGATCACGGGGCAGCGGATAAAAAGCTCACATCATCTACCCACAGC
>CAYQOD010000176.1:0-4538 GCA_964419065.1 uncultured Thermodesulfobacteriota bacterium
ATGGTGTTAAACTTCGGAGATAAGCTCGTCGAGGGCATCCCCGAAGAGATCATGGGGGATGAACGGGTGAAGGAGGCCTATATCGGGCCAGAGGAGGTATAGGATGCTGGAGGCAAGCGGCATCATGGTCTTCTATGAGAACATGCTGGCCATCAACAACGTCAGCATTCAGTGTAAAGAGGGCCAGATTGTAGGGATTTTTGGGGCCAACAGTGCAGGCAAATCAACCCTCATGTACACCATCTCAGGGATTATGCTCGATATAAAGAAAAAGGAAGCGATGGCAGGGGGTGAGAGGATAACGGTGTTCGGTGAGATCCGTTACCGTGGGGAAGATATTGTAAAACTGAAACCCAGCCAGAGGGCCAAGAGGGGGATTATCCTCTGCCCGGAGCGCAGGAGGATCTTTGCGGAGAGCAGCGTATTGGAGAACTTGAAGATCGGCGGTTACCTGGCTACCGCCTCACAGTCAAAAGAGACCCTAGAGTATGTCTTTGAGATATTTCCGCCCTTAGGACGGTTGAAGGGGAGGGTGGGGGGCTTTCTCAGCGGGGGTGAGCAGCAGATGCTCGCCATCGGGAGGGCCTTGATGGCGCAGCCCAAACTCCTCCTCCTGGATGAACCCTTGCTGGGGTTGAGTCCTGCCATCCAATCGATGCTGATCAGATCGATCAGGGAAATACGAGACCAAAAGGGGATTTCTATTGTCGTTGCTGAACAGTACGCTCGGCCGGTCCTGCCCATCGTAGACTACGCCTATATCCTTGAAAATGGCTCCGCGGTCCTCGAGGGGAGGGGTACGGAGCTTTTCAAAAATCCCGATGTCAAGGCCGCCTACTTTGGGGTGTAAAGGGGAGGAAGCAGGAGACATGGGAAGGAAGAGGGGGAAGCGGGGATACACACTGGAGGGGTTGAAGATAGCACGGGGGGAGGGAGAGCACACCTTCACCCGCTTTGAACAGGCATGCCAGCGATACCCCGACAGACCAGCGATAATCTATCTGGGTGAGGTGTTTACCTATTCCCACCTCAAAGAGTTCATAGATCGGTTTGCCACTGCTCTCTCCGATCTCGGGGTGGGTCCACAGGACAAGGTGATGATCTATGCCCCCAATTGCCCCCAGTGGATCATCGCCAACTTCGCAATCAACAAGGTGGGGGGGGTGGTGGTCCCTGTCTCGCCCATCTACACCGCCTTTGAGGTTGAGTATATGCTCAACGACTCCCAGGTGGAGACCTTGATCTGCATGGACACCAATTATGGGTATGTCAAGGAGGTCTTCCACAGGACCCCTTTGAAGAGGGTGATCGTCACCAATCTGACTGACCTACTCCCCATCTGGAAAAGGGCGGTGGGATACCTTTTCGATAAGATACCCACGGGGAAGGTAAGACGAGAAGAGGGGGTCTATTTCTTCAGGGAGATCATCAAGAGATATCAGCCAACCCCGCCCACGATATCCATCGACCCGTGGGAGGATCTGGCGTATATCATGTACACTGGTGGTACCACCGGTTTCCCCAAGGGGGTTCCTGGTAACCACATGGGGGAGATCTCATACATTCGGGACTATATGGAGGATGTGATCGCAGGGTATCTCAAAGAGGGAGAGGATGTCATACTGATGGTAAACCCCCTCTTTCACATCATGGCCAAGGGTTTTGCCATTGCCTCGGGTCTCAACTGTGGGAATACGGTCGTCCTCATGCCCATGGCTGTGGTGGATGCCGTCCTTGCTGCCATTGAGCGATATAAGGTGCGGGCTATGCTCGGGGTGCCGACCCTTTACCGGATGATCCTCGAGAACGATAGGCTAGACCTGTATGACCTGAGTTCACTTCGGTACTGTTATTGTGGGGGAGATGTCCTCCCCCTTGAGGTCTTCAAGAGGTGGAGGGAGCGATACGGTATCCCCATCTATCAGGTCTATGGTTCCACTGAGGCGGGTCATGTCTCTTATAGCAGGCTCGACAGAGAGCCAGCGCCCACCAATGTCGGACATCCCCTGAAGTCCCGGAGGTGTAGGGTGGTAGATCCGGCTACGTTAAAAATCCTTCCTAAGGGGAAAGTGGGGGAGCTCGTTGTTACCTCCGATTACATCATCAAGGGTTACTGGAATAAACCTGAGGAGACCGAGAGGTCATATGTGCAACTCGATGGAGAGATCTACTACCGCATGGGTGACTTTGTACGCCTGGATGACGAGGGACAGATAGAATTCGTCGAGAGGACAGCGGACATCATCAAGTACAAGGCCTACCGGGTATCGGCCTCGGAGGTAGAGGTGGTCCTCCAGGATCATCCGACGGTTATCGGGGCGTGCGTCGTAGGGGTGCCGGATTCAAAGGTGGGTGAGCGGATAAAGGCCATCGTCGTCATGAAGGAAGATGCTCGGGGTGTGGGAGCGACAGATTTGATAAAGTGGTGTCGGGAGAGGCTCGCACCGTACAAGGTACCGCAATATATAGAGTTCAGGGATATGCTACCGAAATCCAAGGTTGGGAAGCTCTTGCGTCGTGAGATACGGGAGGAAGAGCGCAGGAAAATGGAGAAGGAGGAGAGATAACCGTAATTACACCTCTATCAATTCCTCTTCTGCTGGCGTCAGCTTTTCCGACCCCCCCTCACCAACTACATAGGTATTCTCGATGCCCACGGCTCCTTCTGTGGGGAAGACCATCTTGGGCTCTAAGGCGAAGGTCATTCCCTCTTCTAAAGGATAGTCATGACCCTGGGCGATGAAGGGGTATTCGTCGAGTTCCAGACCTATGCCGTGGCCGATAAAACGGGTCTTATGACTCGGGGGTCCCATGAAGTATTCGTCACACCCTAATTTCTCAGCCACCTCCCAACCCTTTTGAAAGAGGTCATGGCAGGAGATCCCTGGTCTGGCCATGACTGCTACTTCTTCCTCTATCTGTTGCGTCGCTATGTAGGCATTTTTGAACCTCTTCGGGAGTTCCCCTATGCAAAACGTCCTGGTCTCATCAATCTGGTAACCATAATAGCAGATCCCGAAGTCGATGAGGATGGGTTCATGGGCCCTGATCGGTTTTTGACTGGCCCCCACCGGAAAGGCAGGGGAAAGCCCCACCCCTCCCATGGGGGCATCGATATAGCTGAGTTCCGCTCCTGCGTAACCACTGAGGACATGCCAGGAGGGGGCCTCATAATTGAAGGCCCTCATGCGGAGATAGTTTTGATGTCCGTATCTCACGGCTACAGTCCCCAAGATCCCGGCGAGCTCCATCTCCATCATCCCTTCCTTGAGCACATGAGGCACCTCAGCGTATACGATCTTTCCTATCCGCCCTGCCTTTCTCATCAGATCGATCTCATAGGGTGATTTTATCTTTCTGATGTCCATTATGATTGGTGATGAATCGACGATTTCGACACCGGGCAATATCTCTTGCAGGCGCAGATATGCCTTGGCAGGAAGGACATCAAGTTCTATTCCGATCCTCTTTGGGATGGTACCATGGAGGTCGTCGAGGCGAGAGGGTATCTCCTTCCAGGAGTTGAGGGGGACCACTGTGGCCACCGCCGATTCCCTTTGGGCGCGTTCCAAACTTCTTTTGACCATCAAGATCTCTTCACCCTCTACCGGGACGAAGAGCAGGGCGTCCTGCATGGTGCCAGAGAAATAGAGGAGATCCACGTTCTGCGCGATGAGGGCCGCCTCCCATCCATTTTTATCTAACGTACCCCTCAAGGTTTTTAGCCGTTTTTCTATTTCCTCTTTGGGAATGTAGATGTGCTCCATGACCATCCCCCAATACGCTTGTACGGATGCGACCATACCTTTTCTTTTTTCTTCATGTCAAACATTTTCTGCTTTTTATGGTCTCCTCTCGGCACGTATTCTGGACCGACGTAAAAATCCCCTTTTCTTCAAGGAGGGAATGAATTATTATATGTTCTGTGTAGTAATGGAGGGCTTCAAAAGATATGATAATGAATGGATTTTTTGATATCCTTCAGAACGACATCAGTAACATTTTTGGCTTAATAGGCATCTCAGGTAAAAAACTCAGGACTTCGGAAATTTTCTCTTGACAAATTCTGAGAAAGATCTATAATATAACTTTGCCTAAAGTGTGATCTTTGAAAACTGAATAGCGAGTACCCCGTCAGGATTGAGTGCTTTCAAGGTTCAAACTGGAGGGTTTGATCCTGGCTCAGAACGAACGCTGGCGGCGTGCCTAACACATGCAAGTCGAGCGAGAAATTCCTCTTCGGAGGAGGAGTAAAGCGGCGCACGGGTGAGTAACACGTGGGTAATCTACCCTCAAGCTTGGGATAACCCCGCGAAAGCGGGACTAATACCGAATGAGACCACAGTTACCTCGGTAACTGTGGTAAAAGGTGGCCTCTCCATTGGAAGCTGTCGCTTGAGGATGAGCCCGCGCCCTATCAGCTTGTTGGTAGGGTAATGGCCTACCAAGGCGAAGACGGGTAGCTGGTCTGAGAGGACGGCCAGCCACACTGGGACTGAGACACGGCCCAGACTCCTACGGGAGGCAGCAGTGGGGAA
>CAYQOD010000177.1:0-4529 GCA_964419065.1 uncultured Thermodesulfobacteriota bacterium
GCTGGGCTGGAGGGAGAGGTTTGCACTCTACCACAATCTGGATATCGTCGTGCCCAAGGTGGAGCGGTTGCTCGGTGAATTCCCCTTTGCCTCTATCCAGGAGGTGTTGGGCGATACACGTTCCTTTTGTTGACCTTCAGTCTGGCATAACGAGCTCAGGGCACGGCTGCGGCGCATTGGCAGAAACGGGGATTGTGAGAGAGGTGGACATTCAAGAGGCGACAGGGGCGATAAGGAGTTTGTAGACTGATGGGGTTGGATCTGTCGTTCATCCTGGTTAATTGGAACACACGGGAGTCCATCTCGGAGGCCCTGCGATCCATCTTTCACCATACCGACTACGGTTATTCATTCGAGGTCGTGGTGGTGGATAATGGTTCGAACGATAACAGCCCTGAGGCGATCAAAACCTCCTTTCCACAAATCCACCTCATCGCCAATGTAGAAAACCGTGGTTTTGCACAGGCTGTCAACCAGGCCCTGGCAGAGATAAAGGGTCGCTATGTCTTTCTACTCAACAGCGATGCCAGACTTACGAAGGGGGCGATAGGGGTCCTCGTCTCTTTTATGGATGATAACCCCGATGTGGGCATAGCGGGGGGGCAATTGCTCAATGCGGATGGATCGCGGCAGAATTCCATCGCCCCCTTTCCATCCCTGACCACAGAACTGCTCAACAAACGCCTGCTGCGGACCCTCTTTCCCCTGAAGTACCCTGGCAAGGAGCGGGATTATCCTGCACCCGTCGATGCCAATTCGTTAGTGGGTGCCGGTATCATCGTCCGCCGCCGCGCCATAGAGGAGATAGGGGAACTCGATGAGGGGTATTTCCTCTTTATGGAGGAGACCGATTGGTGCTTTCGGATGAGGCAGAAGGGGTGGCGGGTCTGTTTCGTGCCCCATGCACAGATCATCCATCTGCAGGGGGCCAGCGCCGCCATGGCCAGGGCAGAGGCAAAAATAGAGTTTTATCGTTCCCGTTACCGTTTTTTCGCCAAATGGCGGGGGAAGACTGCGACGACCCTTCTCAGATGGGGATTGATGCTGCGTCTTTTGGTGGAGGTGACGGCCAATTCCCTCTTGATCGGGACGAGGAAGCATCGAGACCGGTGGAGGACGTCCTGTCAGCTCTTGCGCTGGCATGTACGCTCGTGTCCACCTCATGAGGGTTTAAAAGGGGTGAAATATGTTGCGGAAATTGACCAGAACCATTGATATTCAGAGGTTATTGAAGAAATTTAGGAAGACGTCCATCTTGGTGGTCGGTGATATCATGATCGATGAGTTTATCTGGGGGAATGTATCGAGGATCTCCCCGGAGGCCCCGGTGCCTGTGGTGGCCGTCACCCACGAGACCCTCCTGCTGGGAGGTGCCGCCAATGTGGTGAACAACATCCATAGCTTGGGAGGACGGGTTTTGCTGGTCGGGGTCATCGGGGATGACCGCATGGGTGAAAAGATAAACGAGGAACTGGCCCGGCGGGAGATAGATCGTGGGGGGGTTATCATCGAGACAGGAAGGCCTACGACCGTTAAGACGAGGATCGTCGCCCATAGCCAGCAGGTCGTCCGCTTTGATCGGGAAAAGACCGAACCCATCCAGGTGCACAGTCAGGAGCTGATCCTCAGGTATATCGAAGAACACTGGGATGGCGTCGATGGGATCATCATCTCCGACTATGGCAAGGGGATAATCACACCCGCTCTCATGGATTTTGTCATGGATAAACGGAGGGCAGATGGGAAGCTGGTAGCCGTTGACCCCAAGATGAGTAATTTTGACCTCTACAAAAATATAACGGTCATAACCCCCAACAGTCAGGAGGCCGAGACAGCAGCAGGCACGCAGATCAGGGATGAGAAATCCTTGCAGGAGGTGGGAAGGCGTTTATTGGAACGGTTCGCGAGCGAGGCGGTCCTCATCACCAGGGGTGAGGAAGGGATGGTCCTCTTTGAGCGAAGGGGAGCGATCACTACTGTCCCCACCGTGGCTAAGGAGGTCTATGATGTAACAGGGGCAGGTGATACGGTGATCAGCGCCCTGACGTTAGCCCTGGCGGCTGAGAGCGATTTCCCCCAGGCAGCGGTGGTGGCCAACTACGCCGCCGGCATCGTGGTGGGCAAGGTGGGCACGGCTACCGTGACCCCGGAGGAGTTGAAGAAGGTCCTCGCTGAATACGCCCACCCCTAAAGGCCTCCCAGAGCGATCGCAGTTCTCTGTTCCTCAGCAGATGTGAGCAAAGGAAGAAGATAATCATGCCAGCGATGATCCCCCCGATTACGAGCGGTATCTTCACCTCATAATCACCACTCTCCTTCCAGGTATACCTTCGCTCGATCATGAAGATCAGCAGGGACATAGGGATGATGGCCAGGGCTATCTTGGTCAGGGAAGAAATCAATGCTTTCCAGTGTAGCCCTGAGGTCTTGCGATGGAAGAAATAGGCGAGCAATATCACGTTGACGATAGCTGAGCAGGAACTGGCCAGGGCCAGGCCTGCATGTCGCAACGGATGCATCAGGGCTACTCCCATTACGAAGTTAACCACGAGGGCCCCTATGGCTATTTTGACCGGGGTCTTGGCATCCTCGAGGGCGTAGAAGGCCCGGGAGAGAACATTGATACCGCCATACGCCCAAATGCTGAAGGAATAGCAGAGCAAGGCCTGGGCAGTCATGAGGGTGCTGTGGTGTGTAAAGGCCCCGTGTTGAAAGATGAGGTTGATGATAGGGACACGAAGAATGATCAGGCCTACCATGCCGGGGAGTGTGAGAAGCATTATCATCCGCAAGGAGAAATTGACCTCTTCTGTAAACTCCTCCCGTTTGCCCTCAGACACAAGACGCGAAAAGCTCGGCAGGACCGCTATCCCCAAGGCGACAGCAAAGAGCCCGAGAGGGAGTTCGAAGAGCCTGTCAGCATAGTACAGATAGGAAATGCTCCCCTGCGGAAGGAAGGAGGCCAGGATTCGGTTGACCACCTGATTGAACTGAAAGACGGCAATCCCCAGCATCATGGGGAACATCATGAGGGCGATACGCCGCAGGGCGGGATGGTGTAGGTCGAAGTTGATCTTGAAGGTTATGCCCTTGGCGCGAAGAAAAGGAAGTTGGAGGAGGAGTTGAGTTAGTCCACCCAGGAGTACCCCGAGGGCCGCGGTGAGTATAGGGGGATTGATCCTGGGACTCAGCAGGAGGACGCAGGTGATGATGGAGATGTTGAGCAGACAGGGGGCGACGGCAGGGGCGAAAAAGTGGCGATGGGAGTTGAGGACCCCCATGGCCAATGCTACCAGTCCGATAAAGAAGAGATACGGGAAGCATACGCGCCCGAGTAGGTTAGCGAGCTGCAACAACTGGGCATCCTTCCATCCGAAGGCCTGAATCTTGATGATCAAGGGGGTGAAGGCGATCCCGAGGACGGTCAGTATGAGCAGGATGGAGGAGACGACAGTGGTGGTTACGTGGACGACCTGCGGGGCCTCGTAGGGTCGATGGGTCAGGTACTCCGTATAGACGGGGACAAAGGAGGCCGTGAGTGTTCCCTCACCGATGAGCCTCCGTAACAGGTTGGGTATCTGAAAGGCGATGAAAAAGGCATCGGTGGTCATGCCGGCACCGAAATAGCCGGAGATGACCATATCCCTCATGAGACCCAAGATCCGACTCATGAGGGTAGCTAAACTAACCACCCCTGTAGCCCTAACGATCTCCCGTTTCTCTTGCACCGTGGATTCCCTCGTAAAAAGAAGCCCGAGTTTTTACCTTAGATTGACTACCATATTTTGATCCTGTGAGGCAACTGATTCTTGGGGCTGAAACCTCAAAGAAGCGTTGAAAAAGGAGGTCATTGACACCTTGCAGATTTTATACCTCACGATATAATTGTAGGTAGACAGACGAAGATGGTGAGGTCTGTCAATGAGGGAGGAGACAGAGGGATATAACCAAAGTCTCAAGGAGTTCTTCGATTGGGCCACGAGGAGGAGCTTTTGGGATCTGAACTTCAAGGATAAGAGGGTGACGGATTATATCTCCTCCCTTCTCACTAATTTCGCCCGGGCAGAGGACCTCTACAAGATAAGGGATCACCAGGGGAGGAGCTTGGAGAGCGTCGTCGAAATGCTCCTGGAGGCCCAGGAGGTTGCCCAGAGGGGGGCTGGTCTGTTCAGAGAGCGGGAGATCAGGAGGCACGTGGGGGATTACATCCTCTTTATGACCGGGATGTTCAAGGAGTATACCAACCGGTTGTCCTTGACATCCTACTACCTCCAAGAAGGGATGAGGGCCTACTGGTCGGTGAGCGAGATCGACCAAGCCCTCTATCATCCTGAGGCCATCTTCTTCAGGGAGCTGTCCAACAAATTTGAGTTTTGTGTGGGAGGGTTGAACTATCTGCGGGGCCTCTTCTTCAGGGATAGGGAGGGTGATCCGTTTGACGCATTTTCCAATCAATTGAGGAGGTTGTTAGTATAACGATTCGCGCCACATTCCAAAAACTTGATATAGGGAAAGGAGGTACGTAAAGA
>CAYQOD010000178.1:0-4518 GCA_964419065.1 uncultured Thermodesulfobacteriota bacterium
CATCCCTTCTTGTAGCCCCCATAGTCTAGCAGAACCTGATGCGACATCGTGAAGCCCAACTCCGAGCATATCACTGGAAGTCCAAAGTCGCGTAGAGCCTCTGCAAGTGCCTGTGCGTTGCGGATCACTTGGGTTGCGTAGGCTTTGCCGAATTTTTCCATTTCACCTAGCGCTAACGCTAATGCTGCTATGCGATTCCAGTGGGCGTTGTCAACAAAGGCAGGGTATATCTTGTCCTTCAAGGCTTCTCCACACTCTTTGTCTGCGAGTACTATGCCCCCTTGTGGTCCGAAGAAGGTTTTGTGAGTTGACCCGAAAAGTGCTGAGGCGCCCTCTTTGAGGGGACTCTGGAACCTCTCGCCAGCGATTAGCCCCATGACATGTGAGCCGTCGAACCCCACGTGCGAGCCGACCTCCTTGGCGAGTTTCGCCAACGCCTCGACTGGGTGAGGGAAGAGGAAAAGGCTGGCTCCGAAGACCACAGCAGTAGGCTTAACTTCAGCTATTCTCTCAGCCGCCGTGTCGACCTCGATATTCATTCGTTCCTTCGAAAAGGGAAATGGCTCGAGACTTAGCTCAAGATATTTCGGCAATCCTCTTTTCCATAACCCCGGATAGCCTCCGTCTTCGGCAGAAGTGCACATCAGGACTTCGCCACTCGATTGACGTCGCGAATAATCTTGCTCACTCCTTTGCTCGGTCCCATCAGCTCTCGGAGGGGAGGGAGCATCATGCCGTGAACCTTGAACGATGAATCGACCACCATCTCTCCTTTCTCTATCCTCACTATGGAGGTGATTCCCTATAAATATGGTGCAAAATCCATTCCATTCTTCCCCGTCATGAACGGTTTAGAAAACAATTATCTGGTTCAAATTAAATCTAATAATTACAATATATTACATGATTTAAAAGAATCAGAATCAAGGGGTTTTGGCATGGAATATGCCACGTAAAGGTCGAAGCGATATGTAGAGGGACAAAAAATGGATATGGTGGGGACACAACTATGGCACCGATGAGGAGATCTGAGTTTCGGAGCGGATTTACACTCATCGAGCTCGTCGTGGTGATGGCCATCATCGGCATCATGGCCCTCTTCATGGCGCCGGCCCTCGGGGAGTGGGTGCAGAACTACCGGATCAAGCAGGCGGCGAGGGATATGGCCTCTGATTTCCAATTCGCCAAGATGAAGGCGGTCAGCATGAGCGGGCTGAGATATTGCACCGTGACATTCGACACAACGGTGAATCAGAATGGTTATATCATCTATTCCGACGACAACCAGAACCTGGCATACGATGCCGGAGAAGAGATATTTAAGAGCGTGATATTGAGCAACGCATATCGCGCGGTGATCTTTGACACGTCACAAGGTGGAGGTGATGGGATCACGTTCGTAAATAATGCGAACAATCAACCGTCAGTCGGTTTCGACAGCCGGGGTTTCCCGAGGGATACCCAGGGAAACTTTCAAAATGGGACCGTATTCATGATAAACACCCACAACAACCAGACCCGCCGGGTTAATGTGACCGCTGCGGGGGCGATAAGCATAGCAGAATAAAAGAAGGAAGAGGATAGAGGCAAGAGGGAAGAGGCAAGAGACAGAAAAGGGCAGGAGGCAGTAAGCAATAGGCAGGAGGCAGAAGAAAAAGATGAAATGGAAGATCATACAAAACCTTTTACTAAAAAAAGGTGAGGGTTTCACCCTCTTGGAGGTGATGATCGCCCTGGTCATCCTCTCCGTAGGTCTCTTGGGGCTGGCGGCCCTCCAGTTGGTGGCCGTCAAGGGCAACGCCTTCAGCAGCGAGATGACCTACGCCACCATGCTCGCCCAGCAGCACGCAGAGATCCTCAAGAGCCTCCCTTATACTGACGCTGATCTGACGCAGGGGGCGCATTCAGCGATGGCCAGCAGCAAGGGGGTTCAGTACACGGTTGCGTGGAACATCGCAGACAATTCCCCTGATACGGATATGAAGACGATAAACCTTACCGTGACATGGCAGAGCTTGCGGCAAGGTGCGGCTGATCAGACAGACGAGCAAAAAACAGTAACAGCCCGTTTGCAAACCATCGTAAGAAACCTGTGAGGTCCGACATGTTTGTGACTCAAGACAGGGGCGTCACCCTCATCGAACTCATGATCGCCCTGACGATCTCCGCCATCCTGGTGGGGGGGACCTACTCCATCTTTATCACCCAGCAGCGGACCTATACCCTTCAGGATCAGGTGGTCGGTGTTCAGCAAGATGCCCGGGCTGCCCTCACGGTTATGGCCCGGGATATCAGGATGGCGGGGATGTTGACCGGGGTTGATGAATTTAGCGTCAATGGCGCCTCGGAGGCCATAACCCCCACCAATAGTAATTCGGGCCCTGATCAGATCAGGGTGGTCTATGCAGCTGAGGAATTTGTTGTGAGCGGGAATTCGGTTACGGTAACAAATGTAGACACCACTAACCGGCGGGTCACCCTCAGCGCTAGTTCAGGCACGTTCTTCGATTACGACAAAAAAAAGTACGTGGCATTTGAGGGTGAGAACCATGTCTATCAGATATCCGGCGGTGTCGGCACCAATATCCTCACGTTAACTGAATCCCCTCCGGACTATCTTGGGAATTTCAGTGCCAGGGTCTTTCGCGTCCGGGCCATTACGTACAGCGTGAGCAGCACCGCCCTCCAAAGGAACAACGGCGAGGACACGCAAAACCTGGCTGGTGCAGGTAGTCAATCTCAGGTGGAGGATCTGCAGATCGCCTATCAGGTGCAGGGTAGTAGCGATTGGATCTTTGATGAAAATACCTCGACATGGCCAGCTGGGAGCAGCAACACCGACATCAGGGTGGTCCGGATAAGCCTCGTGGTGAGGACCGCGGTACAAGATACTCAGGACCAAAACTACTCAAGACCAGCCCTGGAAGATCGCCCGGGTTCCGGCGCCCAGGATGGCTTTCGTCGGCGTGTCTACACCACGGTTGTCAAGCTGAGGAATCTGTAATGGGGAATAAAAATAATCACACAAAGCCACAAAGGGCACTGAGGTTTTTTATATTTTTGTTTTTAATACTTTGTGTTCTTCGTGTCTTTGTGTGAGGGAATGAGGAGGTTTAAAATGAGAAGAAACCTCATGATCTTCGGTCCCGATCCCCAGCGCGGGACGGCGATAATCATGGCCCTGTTGATCCTCCTGGTCCTGTCCGTCATCGGGGTGTTTGCCGTCTCCACCTCCACGGTGGAGACAAAGATTACGGGCGTAGAGCGGGGGTATCAAGAGGCCTTTTACACGGCCGACTCAGGGGAGCCCATCGGGATTCAGGTATTGAAGCTCATCCTCCAAACAGACCCCCAAACAGTGAACGACCTCGGGTCTCCCTGGAGTAGTGTCGTGAATGCCGATCTGCTCAATATGGACGGTGAGATATTCACCGACTCACGGAACTCGGATGCACCCCAAACCGGCACGGCAGACATAGACTCAACGGGCGACGGAAACAACCTTGGTCTCCCATCATACGTCCAGCTCTTCATCGATATTGATCGCCTGAAGTCACATCATATGCCAGGCGGCGGTATCGAGTTCGCCGCAGGGTATGAAGGCATAGGGCTCGGGGGAGGAGGGGATGTGGCTATACTTTATGCCGTGGACTCTGTAGGGATATATAGCATGAGGGGGGCGCAGTCCAGGGTGTACGTGGGATATCGCCATGTCCCCGGCGTTGCAGGAGGGGAATAGGGAGTAATTTACCATGATTGCTTTATCATCCACGAACGATGAAAATCCGATATACCCCCTCTCCCGCTGCCCCGCTCTCGTCCCAAGTTCGGGACGGAGGCGGGAGAGGGTCGGGGTGAGGGTGGATATAATTGTAGCTTCCCCCTCACCTTACATCCTCTCCTCCAGGGGCGAGGAGATAGCGGGGGTTATTTTCTACGTTAAAGAGAGGAGAGAGAGATGGTGAAAAAGGTCAAAGCCTTTATTGCCTTCATCCTTATGGCGTCTTTGTTGATCTCTTCGGTCTGTCTTGCCGAGATGACGATGACTGGCATCACCAAGTCCTTCAACCCAGAATCGGGAAAATTGGTGCTGCAGACGACATCACAGACCGAGACCATCGTCTATATCCCTCAGACGGTGAAGGTTTACGTCAAGGTAAAGGGCAAGGAAATAGAGATCGCAGATGCGTGGAAGTTTTTAGGGGACAATCTGGGTCATGAGACAAAGGTCACAATAGAGCGATCAGGAGGGGTGGTAACCACCCTGTGGGTGCTGGAGGTGCCACGATGAAGAGAATTGTATTATTAGCCGTTGTTGCTGCCCTCGCCGTGGGTCTCTCCCCCCAGGGATATCCCGCAAAACCGAGCGGCCCTCGCATGACGGACTACTGCGCTGTCCCCCCCTTTCTGGTGCAGGCGGTTCCGCCTAATATCATGATCGTCATCGATATGTCGGGGAGCATGCAATTCCCTGCGCATGGCCCTGAAGGCTTCACTGGATACAGCAATAAAGTAGCT
>CAYQOD010000179.1:0-4499 GCA_964419065.1 uncultured Thermodesulfobacteriota bacterium
AATGGACCTCTCTATCGTGATCCCGGTCTATAATGAGGAGGAGAGCCTCAGGCCCCTGATTTCCGAGTTGCGGGATGTGTTGAATGCCCTGGGCAAATCCTATGAGATCATCTTCGTGGATGACGGGAGCCGTGACCGGAGCTGGGGGCTATTGAAGGAGTTTGCCTCTGTTGATCCACATATGCGGGCAATCCGCTTCAAGGAGAACAAGGGACAGACAGCGGCCTTCGATGCCGGATTTAAGGGCGCCCAGGGAGATGTCGTCGTAACCTTGGATGCCGACCTCCAGAATGACCCACAGGATATTCCACATCTCTTGGAAGAGATAGGGGAGTTCGATGTCGTATGTGGATGGAGACACGAGAGAAAAGATCCGTGGATACGGATCGTATCATCTAAGATAGCCAATGTCGTGAGGAATATGCTGAGCCAAGAAGAGATAGTCGATACAGGCTGCTCCCTGAAGGCCTACAGGAGGGAGTGTCTGGAGCGGTTGAAGCTCTTCAACGGTATGCACCGATTTCTCCCCACCCTCTTGAAGGTGGAGGGCTTCTCGGTGGCCGAAGTCAAGGTACATCACCGGCCGCGAAGGTTTGGCAAAACAAAATACAACATCAGAAACCGGATGGTGAGGAGCTTTGTTGATCTCCTGGCCGTCCGCTGGATGAAGAAACGACATCTAGACTACGAGATAGAGGAGGTCATCAGGTGAATGCATGGTTGATCGTCGGCTTTGGGGGACAAATCTGCTTCTTTATGAGATTCCTGGTCCAATGGGTCGCCTCGGAGAAGAGGGGAGAGAGCGTCATCCCCATCTACTTTTGGTACCTCAGCCTCTTAGGGGGCTTAACGCTCTTGATCTATGCCATCCATATCAAAGATCCTGTCTTCATCCTCGGACAGAGTATGGGTTCATTCATCTACGTTCGGAACCTCATGTTGATATATAAGAACAGAAAGGAAGTGATCAAAGATTGAGAGACAAGGAAGACCGATGAGCGAAAAAGGCTATGAGAAACTCTTTTGGCTCCTTGCCCTGGGGCTCTTCCTCTTTCATCTCCTCTATATCTGGCTCACCCCCTTTGATCTTGCCCCTGATGAGGCCTACTACTGGGATTGGTCCCGAAATCTCACCGTGGGGTACTATAGCAAACCCCCTTTGGTGGCGTGGGTGATCGCCCTCTTTACCCGATTGGGCGGAGACCACCCCTTCTTTATCCGTCTGGGGGCGGTCTTCTTCTCCCTGGGGAGCAGTATAGTCCTCTTCTACCTGGGTAAGTTTATCTTCAATCCCAGGGTGGGGTTCTGGGCCTTTGCCATCGGCAATGCTACCCCCGGGTTTGCTGTGGGCTCTGTCATCATGACTATTGACGCCCCATTGATGTTCTTCTGGGGGCTCACGGTCTTTCTGGTATATCTGGCCGTGTCAGGAAGAGGCTCAGGATACTGGTATGCCGCAGGGGGCAGCCTGGGGATGGGGCTCCTCAGCAAGTATACCGCCTTCGCCCTGATACCCTCTCTCTTTTTCTATCTCGCCCTCTCTCCCACGGGGAGAGCCTGGTTGAAAAGAAAGGAGCCCTACCTCTTTATCTTCATCGGTCTTCTCATCGTATCCCCCAACCTCTACTGGAACTACGTCCACCAGTGGACCGCCTTCAAACAACCCGCTGGGCTGGTAGATGATAGAAATCTGGGTAGCCTTACAACCTTCATTTGGTTTTTCTTACCTCAAGCTGGGATCCTTTCACCTATTACCTTTCTCCTCATACTCTACGGTCTGTGGCAGGGGGGCAGATGGGGGATTTTCCGTAAAGACGACCGAGCCCTCTTTCTCTTTTGGCACTCCATCCCCCTCTTGGGCTTCTTCCTGATCCTGAGTTTCTTCTCCGTCTGCTATGTAAATTGGGCTGCCCCGGCCTATTTCGCGGCCTTTGTCCTGGCCACAGGCGTCGTCTGGGAGGGGAGGTGGCACGAAAAGACGAAGCGAAAAGTCCTCGCTACGACCTCGATTGTGGGTATCGTCCTCTCTCTCTGTGTGTATAATATAGATATGGTGAGGTCGTTGGATCTTGGCCCCCGTATTCGTCCTCGAGATATACCGACCCATCATCTGAGGGGATGGCACGAATTGGGAGATGAGGTGAGCACGCTCCTCGCCGATCTGGGTAGAGAGAGGATCTTTCTCATCAGCGATAAGAGACAGTTTGTCGGTGAACTTGCCTTCTATGTGGAGGGGCACCCCAGGGTTTATACCTTGAACCTGACCGGCTACGTTAAGAGCCAGTACGACCTCTGGGAGGGTTTCGAGGACAAGATCGGTCTCAATGCGCTCTATGTCACCAAACTCGGCCGCCATCCCCCCGGCAGTTTTGCCAGTGCCTTTGATACGGTAGAGGAGATAAAACAGGTAAAGATCTATGTGGGAAAGGAGTTTGTCAAAGGCTACTCCATATTCTATTGCCAGGGGTTCCATGGGGTCGATCGCGGCGCACACCTGCCCTCTATGTTTCGACATTCGTGATGAGAGGGCTACAGCCCCTCTGTATGTTCCCCTGCCAGGCCTAAACGAACCAGGATCTCCTCTTCCTTGGTCCGCATCTTAGCGGCCTCCTCAGGCACGTCTTCATGCTCATAGCCCAGGAGGTGGAGGATCCCATGGACGAGGAGGAGGGCTATCTCCTGCTGTAGTGTGACACCCCGTTGCTGAGCTTCGCTCTCGGCCATCTCCGTTGATATCACCACATCACCCAACAGAGAGGGGTGGAGACTCCCACCCTCACCCTCCCCCATAGCGAAGGCGAGGACATCCGTAGGATAGTCTCGTGATAGGTATTCTCGGTTGAGGCGCGTTATCTCGTCATTATCGACCAGGAGGATGCTCAACTCTGTCTCGTGAGACCCCAAGTCGCTTAATATCCTTTCGGCTACGCTCTTTACCTCTCCTGGCCTTATCCGCTGCCTCTTTTGCCGGTTTTGGACCAACACCTCCATTCTTCCGCCTCTCTTCTTCTGGTTGAGCCTCTGGATACTCTATACGATAGTGATGGGCGGCAGTGAGGATGACATTAAAGCTCTTGGCAATCTCATGGAGATCCTTAAGCGTCAGTTCACATTCGTCGAGTTGCCCATCGATGAAGATGTCATTGATGATCTTCTGGACCAACCCCTGGATACGGGCAGGGGTGGGGTCTTCGAGGGTGCGGGAAGTAGCCTCCACTGCATCAGCCAACATCACGAGCCCTGCCTCCTTCGTCTGCGGCTTCGGTCCAAGATACCTGAAGTCTCGCTCGTTCACCTCTTGTACCTCTGGATCCTCCTGCTCCTTGGCCTTTTGATAAAAATAGGTGATGAGTCTGGTCCCATGGTGTTGCCTGACGATATTGATGATTTTGTTCCCCAACTTATATTTCTTGGCCAGCTCTATCCCATCCTTTACATGGGAAACGAGGATTAAACTGCTCATGTTAGGGCTGAGTTTATCGTGAGGGTTACTCTCCGTTCTTTGGTTTTCAATGAAATATTGTGGTTTTGTGATTTTGCCGACGTCATGGTAATAGGCACTCACCCTGGCAAGCAGCGGGTTGACGTTGATGGCCTTGGCCCCTGTTTCCACCATGCTCCCTACAATCATACTGTGGTGGTAGGTTCCGGGGGCCTTCAGGAGCATCTCCTTCAAGGTCGGTTGATCCAAATTGGCCAGCTCCAAGAGCTTGATGTCCGTCGTATAACCGAACACCGATTCAACAATCGGGGCCAATCCCACTACAACCACCCCAGCAATTGCCCCTCCTGTCAATCCCATCAGGAGGTCAAGGAACACCTTTATCTCAAAGCCCCTGGCCGTGATCATGGCCTGAAAGGAGATGGTAAGGATATTCGTCAATGCCACGAGAAGGCCGCCCTTTATGAGCTGTGACCGCTGATCGCAGCGAGCTACGCTGTGGGCTCCTACGATGCTTCCGATGAGATAGAAGATGGGCAAGACGATCCCCTCCCGCAAGAGGAGACCGGTGAGGAGACTGACCAAGAGTGAATAGATTAAGGCTACCTCGGAATTAAGGACGATCCTGATCAACATGGCGCCTGCAGCTACAGGGAGCAGGTAATAATAAGAATCGAGGGGGATAGGGGGGAAGGCACCGGCAAGGACCTCGGCGATGAGTACGGAAATCTTTGCCATCCCCAACGAGGCGATGAGTACGATGGCAAAGAAGAAGAGATCCTTGTTGGCGAGGGAGGCCTTTCTTATGTTCTTCGTGGAAAAGAGGTAAAAGACGGCGATAAACAGGGACGATAAGAAGATGATCCCCACTATCATCAACAGGATGTTGTGCGTACGCCAGCCTTCGTGGAAGGCCTCAAGTTTGATGATATCCTCCTCCGTTATCCGCATCCCCTTCTCTAATAGGAGCTCACCCCTCTTGACCTGAAAAAAGACGGGCGTTGACTTCCAATAATTTGATATTTAATCCTACGGGTTGCATCCTTCTCCCTCCTCT
>CAYQOD010000180.1:0-4414 GCA_964419065.1 uncultured Thermodesulfobacteriota bacterium
AATCTGACTCCTTAAGCAGCGTATCAAGGTCAACCGGCTCCACCCCACGGCTCAGCATAACCTCTCCAAAGACATAGGGATCGTAGGCGATGACCCTCATACCTAACCCCCTCGCCTTGAGGGCTGTGGCCGTACCGATCCTGCCTAAGCCCACAATGCCCAGGGTCTGGTCACGCAGGCGGAAAATAGGATACATAACCTCCGTCACGGTCTTCCTATTGGGTGGGATAAAATTGATCTGTTTTTCCCGTACCTCTCTATCGAGCGGGAAAAGCTTGTAGGCCAGCGCCAACATGAGTGCTATGGCCCGGCCCGAGACCTCGTCGATACAGTAATCAGGGACGTTGGTAACGGCTATACCATACTCAGTGGCGGCTTCTATATCGATCCGGTCATAGGCATTGCCGAGACTCGCCACGATACGGCACCGAGAGAGCGCACTGAGCACCTTTCGGGTAAAGGGTTGGATGGGACCAGAACATATCACTGCATCCGCATCCGCGACGTTGCCGACCAGTTCCTCTTCCGTCCGCCAAAACCCATTCACCAACGTAGCATCCAGGGGTCTCAGCAGATCTTCTCCATAATCGAGGCCAGGGGTGTAAATGGCATTGACCACCTTAAAGCTCATGGTATACCTCCTTTTTGTAAGATCTCCTCGTGATTCATCCCCAAGGTTACCTGAGGTCCCTTGATCCTGCTTTCCTTGTTCTGCGCTAGCACGCCCCTGGAGCGTAGGCTATGCACTCTATTTCGACGAGCATACTCGGCAGCGCCAAACCGGTTATGACAGTCGAACGGGCCGGTTTGTCGTCACCAAAGTAACCCTGATATACTTTATTCATCGCCGAGAAGTCCTTTTCGTTCCGGAGAAAGACGGTTACTTTGATCACGGCATCCAGAGATGAACCTGCTGCCGCTAAGACCCGCTTCATATTCTCTAAGCATAGCTTCGTCTGCGCCTCTATCCCCTTGACCTCCCCACCTCCGGCATCGACGAACCCGACCTGTCCTGATACAAAGATATAGTCCCCGGCTCGAATGGCCGGTGAAAAGGGAAGCTGAGGGGCATCAGGTACGGTAATGACTTCTTTCTTCATAGCTACCTCCTTCTCGTTTTAAGGTATCAGTGCGGATTACTATGAACACCTGTTCTTCTTGTACCCTTTGATTATGCGACTCCGCTTGGGTTACAGCGCCTCACTAAATCCAGCACCAGAGTAGACCATCTCCTCAACCTTCTCATAAACCAGCTCGGTCGGTGTCTTCCCCGTTTCCTTGGCTTCTTCAAGGAGCTTTCTCAAATTATCCTTACAAACCAGCTCAATCCTGGGCTTTATCTTGTCAAAAGTTGCCTCCTCTTGGAAGACCCATTCTGCCCAGGCCCGTATAACACCACCCGTGTTGTGTGCCCAGTCAACGACAAAAAGAATCCCAGCATCAGCAAGCTTTCGAGCAAGTTTTATCTCGCCCTCTTTGCTTGTTGCCTGCAGCTGATTATTGGCTGCGCCCATGATGATCTTGTACCTGAACAGGGGTATCCTTTCCTCGGTGATAACCCCTCCCATGGCGCAGGGAGAAAACACATCAGCATCTACGGTATAAATACTCTCTGGCTCCACATAGTGAACGAGGTCGCGACCATGCTTCTCTTGAAGTTTATGTGCCTTTGATACGTCTATATCGGTGACAAAGAGATGCGCAGATTCATGTAACAGGTTCTCAGCTAAGGCTGATCCTACTTCTCCTAACCCTTGAATCGCTATCGTTCTCTCCGATAGATCTCTGCTGCCATACATAAAGTCACAGGCCTCTCTTATAGCTAAATATTCACCATAGCCCGTGGGGATCCCCGATGACCTCATGGGGCTGTTCCTGCCGCCGACGAAGTTTTTGGTGAATCTCTCCCACATGATGTCCCCCATCTCAGGGGCGATATTCATATCGGTCCCGGTAAATGACCTCGTCCTATCAGAAACATAGGCCAAAAAACCCATGGTCTCAAAATCATCCAGCTTCACGGCATCACATTGCACGAGTATCTTTGAGCCACCATACGGTATATGAGCTATGGCGTTTTTATAGGCCATGGCTCGAGAGATGTTGAGGCCATCGATGATAACATCCATTTCAGATTCACGTAACTCATGTCGGCGCATGGCCCCAGCCCGTATGGCATGTCGCCGATTTCTTATGCCCGGTGTATTCACGTGCTTGCAGTACATCGCCCTGATATCTCTCTTTCGATGGTAGTAGAACTCAATACCATGGTGTTTACCATCGCGCAGGAGATATTCTATCTGTTCAAGATACTCTTGTAAACCATACTTACGAAAGATACCATGCAATGTCGTCGTACCCATTGCCCTATAATCATCGGTCAGGATATCCTCCGGGGTAAAGTCAACCATATATCGATCCCACGGGACGTCATCATCCCATTCTTTCATCCCCTTCATGCGGAATCTGGTCTCCCTTGGATTATAGAAGATCTCAAGGGTGGTGAGCCCCTCTTTTTCTATAACATAGAATACTCCCTTCTGTGCTCCCATCGTTATCCCTCCATTAGCTCCTCAGTTTTTTGGCATCGTTTGCAAACGATGCAAGCCTCTCAATTATAGTAACTTCCCGCAATGCCACGAAAGACTCCTCGGGTTATTTTTAGAACATTCTTCATTTTGTTCATTTTAGGTTGATGAGTAGATTTATGAGAAGGTGGAGCAATATGTTGGCGGGTACCAAAAGGGGCCAGAAAGTCCCTCGGCTGGCTGGGAAGTCCTCCGCCCCATTCGGAACTCTTCATGTTTTATCGGCACCTCTTTTTCTGAGGTCTTATTTTCTTAATTCTTTTGTCCCGATTTGTCAAGCATTTTCATCGTTAACAACGCCCTCCTCTGGGCAAAGTCGCTCAGGCATGGTGCTCATAACCCCCGTGTCCTGAACGTTGACAAAGGGTAGGGGGCGTGATATCTAAAGGCCATGAAGAGGATAGGGATTATTGCCAAGCAGAACAAGCCCGAGGCGATTGCGGTGGTCAAAGAGCTGATCAGCTGGTGCAATGATCGAGGGGTGGAGTGTTTTATCGAATCCGAGATGGCGAAGTTCGTCTCCCATACCTCCTTGAGCAAAGAGGAGATGCCCCTCTCGGTGGATATGGTGGTGGTCTTGGGCGGGGATGGAACGCTCTTGGCGGCGGCCCGGGCCATTCAAAAGAGGCGTATCCCCATCCTCGGGGTGAACTTAGGGGGATTGGGCTTTTTGACGGAGATTACCCTGGATGAACTCTACCCCACGCTGGAGACCATCTTCCGGGGTGATTATACGACCGATGAACGGATGCTCCTCGCGGCCCAGGTCTGGCGGGAGGGGAATGTCGTCGGCGAGTTCACCGTCCTCAACGACGTGGTCATCAACAAGGGGGCCTTGGCCCGCATCATAGAATTGGAGACGAGCGTCGATGATGAGTACCTCACCACCTTCCGGGCTGACGGCCTGATCATCTCTACCCCTACCGGCTCTACCGGGTACTCTCTGTCGGCTGGTGGCCCCATCGTCTACCCATCCCTCCACTCTATCATCATCACCCCGATATGTCCCCACACCTTGACCAATAGACCCATTATCGTCCCGGAGGATGCCGCTATCAGCGTTATCCTCTGCTCAAAGGGGGAGGAGGTCTTCCTCACCCTCGATGGTCAGGTGGGATTCAAGATGGAGGTCAACGACCGTGTGGAGGTCGAAAAGGCAGAGGAGTTCATCAGTCTCATCAGGTCCCCCTCCCGAGGCTACTCCGAGGTCCTCCGAACCAAGTTAAGGTGGGGAGGAGATATCGTAACCAATTGACAAGGAGTTGGTGGGGAGATGTTGCTCGAGCTACATATCGAAAACCTCGCCATCATCGATAAGCTGCGTATCGATTTCACGGAGGGCCTGAACGTCCTCACCGGAGAGACAGGAGCGGGAAAGTCTATCATCATCAATGCCCTCAACCTTATCTTAGGAGATAAAGCCACTCATGATGTCATCAGATCTCACGAAGAGGAAGGCCTCATCGAGGCCCTCTTTGATATCTCTGCCAATCCTCAGGTATCTCAGTGGCTTAGGGACCAGGGGATTGAGACCGAGGATAATCTTGTGATTAAACGAGTGCTGTCCCGGAAAGAAAGGGGCAGGATCTACCTGAATGGCCAACTCGCTACCAAGCAGATGGCCTCCCGTATCGGTGAGGAGCTCCTGAACATTTATGGTCAGCATCAGCACCAGGTCCTGAGAAAGGTGGAGAACCACCTGGACATCCTCGATGAGTTTGGGGGGATGCTTTCGTTGCGGGCAGCGTTTCAGGAGGCCTACCGGGAGATCAAAGGGATAGAGAAACGCCTTCGGGAACTGCGGGCCGAACAAGAGCGGGCGGAAA
>CAYQOD010000181.1:0-4383 GCA_964419065.1 uncultured Thermodesulfobacteriota bacterium
AGTTACTTGCCATACGGTGGGCATTGGCCATGCCACAGGAGGAATAGGCGGTCCCGAAGGTATCCCCCATCACCGTGAGGGTTTGATGGGCACGGGTGTAGTAGTTGAGGGAATCTTCATAGTGCCCCATGACCCTGGAGACTCCCCCCAGGCCGCACAGCGCATAGCCTATCCCCGCCGGATCCTCCATCATTTCGAAGAGAGAAAGTGCCTCCTCGAGGGCTCCCTTGGCCTTGCGAAGATCCCCGGCGATCCTCCGCAGCCCCCCCATGGCCCATAGGGTGAAGGCCTCTCCCTCGAGGTCATCCCATTCCTCGTAGATGCCTCGGGCCTGCTCCAGATATCTCCTCGCCCCTTCCACCTGACCATGTCCCCTCATACTGAGCCCCAAGCCCACCATAGTATCAGCCACCTCCACATCGTCTCCTCCCTCGTACGCCAGAGAGAGGGCACGGCGGTAGTTTTCTTCGGCGGCAGTGAAATCACCGACCATGCGCAGACAGTCACCCATCTTCTGGTAGCACTGCATGCGCTCCAGGATGTCCCCGTGAGGGTAGTGGCCCAGGGCTATGCGGTAGGCCTCCAGGGCCTCGGTGAAGCGACACCGGAGCCTCTCTTCTTCTCCCCTGTGGAAGGACCTATTCCCTTCTTCTCTGCTCATCTCGTGATCCCGTGCAGGCACAATCAGACCGCCACAGAAACGGCTCCCACTGAGTGATTATCCTCTCATCCGCCCATAGATCCAACAGTTTACATAGAAAAAAAACGACGAAAGGCCACCGCTGCGGCCGATTCTTCGCGCCATCTCCTGGACTCGCCGCTGCTTCTTCACTTTTTTGTCCGCAAGGTAGAGACCTAACAACCCATGATTAATCATGCGGTGAAACCGTGCATGCGGCAGGCGGGAAACACTCTCGTCCGCCTGCCTCACAAAGTATGCAAGCCGCTCTCGTAATGCATCGTCGTTATCATAGTAAAAGCAGAAATTCAAATCTCCCCCGAGATGATCTTCCTCTTGATCGACAAAGTAATCGAGCAAGATATGCAGACCCTGCACCCATGGGAAATAACACTCTTTTACCTGCACTGCCAGATCACCGCCAAAGTCATTACGAAAGGCATAGGAAACAAGGCAGAAGATGCCGAGTGTTGAACCCGCAGATGCGGAGAACTCATACCAACTAATGTTCGGTAAATCCCTCTTATGTGCCTCAAACCATGCCTGCAGACGGGGAATGCGTTCTTCGACCCTGATGTGCTTCAGCACTTGAAGGTCACAGTAATACCCTGCCAACTCATAGAGCGCAGACGCAATCTGGTTGTAGGAGGAAATCTTCCCTAAGATTTCTTGACACGTTTCGACGAGGGCCTTAAGATAGCCGCCATCATCCCGTTCGTTGCGGTACCGATAGTAGTCACTACCCGTTGCCCCCGGCGTTAACGCATGAAACATGGATTCGTGCAGGGCGTGAAAATCCCTTGGGTCTTGGGAGGTACTGCGATCACATAGATTGTCGAGGTAATCACTGATCGTTTGGTACGCGACGATGAAGCGAATGGCTTCATCCCTCCTATCGCCAGCCAGCAGGCCATAAATGGATCCACCCTCGCAATGAAAGGTCTTCGTTTCGATGCTCATGGATGCCTGCGTCCGCAGCTCTGGATCAGGGATCTGTCCTGCCCGATTCTTCCATCCGTTCAAATAACGATGAACGGTGGGGAGCACCCCTGCGTATGTTTTGATCATCAAGGTCCACGGCCACGTTGGAACGTTCATGAGCGAATCTCTTGCCGTTTTAGACAGCACTGACTATTCTTCTTTACATCCACCTGTCCGTCATCGATGGATGTCTTATGGTCTTCTATCTATCAAATCCCTTAGGACATGTCAAAATGAAATCCCACCCTTTTCTACTTTTACTACTTCCAGGACGTCATATGTCAAATGTCTTTACAACACGCCTGAAAAGCCCTATAATAACCCTCTCATTTTTCTTGAAAATCTAAGCAACGGGGAGGCTCTCGTGGGGGAGAAGATCATCATCTTTGATACGACCCTGAGGGATGGGGAACAATCCCCTGGGGCATCGATGAATGTCGAGGAAAAGCTCAGGATGGCTAAACAACTAGAGCGATTACACGTCGATGTGATCGAAGCGGGCTTCCCCATGGCCTCTGGCGGGGATTTTGAGGCCGTGGAGGCCATCGCCAAGGAGATAGAGGGATGCCAAACCGCTGCCTTGGCTAGGGCGGATCTCGCCGATATCGATCGGGCCTGGGAGGCGGTGAGGTATGCCAAACGCCCGAGGATCCACACCTTTATTGCCACCTCGGACATCCACCTGCAATACAAGCTCAAAAAGACCAGGGAGCAGGTGTTGGAGGACGTGGTGCGGGCTGTCACCCATGCCAAGGGGTACACGGAGAATGTGGAGTTTTCCGCTGAAGACGCCACCCGCAGCGACCTTGAGTACCTCTGTCGAGTGATCGAGACAGCCATCGAGGCAGGGGCTACCACGGTCAACATCCCTGACACCGTGGGGTATACCATCCCATCGGAGTTCAGCCGGATCATCAGAACCATTAAAGCACAGGTCCCTAACATCGACAAGGCGATCATCAGCGTCCACTGCCACAACGATCTCGGACTGGCGGTAGCCAATTCCCTGACCGCCATAGAGAACGGGGTACGGCAGGTGGAGTGCACTATCAACGGGATCGGGGAGCGGGCGGGAAACGCCTCCCTGGAAGAGATCGTCATGGCCATCAGGGTCAGAAAAGACCTCTTCGATTTCTACACCGGGGTCAATGCGGAGCAGATATACCCCACCAGCCGCCTGGTCTCCTCCATCACGGGGATGGTGGTGCAACCTAATAAGGCCGTGGTAGGGGCCAATGCCTTCGCCCATGAGGCGGGGATACACCAAGATGGGATCCTCAAGGAAAAGATCACCTATGAGATCATGACCCCAGAATCGGTGGGCATCGCCAAGAGCTCTTTGGTCCTCGGCAAACACTCAGGCAGACACGCCTTTCGGGAGCGGTTAAGGGAGCTCGGCTATGAGCTGACCAGTGCGGAGCTGGACGTCGCCTTTACGCGTTTCAAGAAGGTGGCCGACCAGAAGAAGGTGGTCTATGAAGAGGATATCATGACCATTGTGGAGGATGAGATCTTCAGGGTCCCGGACAAGTATAAGTTGATCCACATCAATATCCAGAGTGGGACGGTCACCATCCCCACGGCCAGCATCCAAATGGAGGTGGATGGAAGGCTCGTGCAGGATGCCGGGTTCGGAGATGGGCCGGTGGATGCGGCCTTGAAGACTATCCAGAAGATCACCAAATCCAAGAGCAGATTGGTGCAGTTTACGGTGGCGGCTATCACTGGGGGGACTGACGCCCAGGGCGAGGTGACAGTAAGGGTCGAGGAAGATGGGCACACAGCCATCGGCCAAGGTGCCAGCACCGACATCATCATCGCCAGCGCCAAGGCCTATATCAACGCCCTGAACAAACTGGAGTACCGGAAGAAGAGGTTGCGGGGACTTTAATATGGGGATGACTATCACCGAAAAGATCTTGGCGGAACATGCCGGCCTGGAGGAGGTGGTTGCTGGGCAGATCATCAAAGCCACGGTGGACGTGGCCTTGGGCAACGACATCACCGCACCCTTGGCCATCGAGGCCTTCAGGGAGATGGGGGCCATACGGGTCTTTGACAAGGAGAAGGTGATTCTGGTATCTGATCACTTCACCCCCAACAAGGACATCCAGTCGGCGGAGCAGTGCCGATTGGTACGGGAGTTCGCCCGAGAGCAGGGGTTGAGCCACTACTTTGAAGTGGGGCGAATGGGGATCGAACACGCCCTGTTGCCCGAAAAGGGGTTGGTGGGACCCGGTGACCTGATCATCGGTGCCGACAGCCATACCTGTACGTACGGTGCCATCGGGGCCTTCGCCACGGGGGTGGGAAGTACCGATCTGGCAGCGGCCATGGCCATCGGTGAGATCTGGCTCAGGGTCCCTGAAACGATGCAGCTGGTCTACTATGGGCGTCGACGGCCATGGGTGGGAGGGAAAGACCTCATCCTCTACACCATCGGTGCAATCGGGGTGGATGGGGCCCTCTATCGGGCCTTGGAGTTCACCGGGGAAGCCGTTGACGCCCTGGAGATGGACGGGAGGTTCACCATGGCCAACATGACCATCGAGGCCGGCGGGAAAAACGGTATCTTCTCCCCCGATGAGATCACCCTGGCATACCTCCGCGGGAGGATCCAAAGGGGGTATATGCTCCACCAGAACGACGAAGATGCCCGCTATGCCGAGATAGATCGGAAAGCACACGTCTGAACTCCAGTCACATCACGATCTCGTATGCCG
>CAYQOD010000182.1:0-4371 GCA_964419065.1 uncultured Thermodesulfobacteriota bacterium
CTCGACGCCATTCAGGGAAAATACTCCGCAGCCCCCTCTGATACGATCATAATCACCGGCTATGCCAGCGATGATGTGGTGAACATGTGCGTGGCCTCGGACGTACACCATCTCTTGGAAAAGCCGATCAAGCCGTACGAACTGCAGCTTGCGGTCAGGGCCATCGTGACCAAGTACCTGAAGTTCGCTAAGAAGTTCCTGCGCGACCCCGTCTTCGCCGAGATCGTGGCAAGATTTGAACCGAGGGGCCTCGTCGGCGTTGAGGTGTGAATAAAATCCACCCCTATTCCATTTCCATGTAGTTCATGGAACCGAGAGGAATTAAGAAGCCAAAGAAGAGGATTCGAGGGCTCAAGATTTTTCCGCGAGACCCTGGACCCTGTGGCCCTTTGAATCCTACTTAATTATGCTGTGGGCCCAATTTGCCATAGCTGCTCTCATTATAATCGGTGCGGGATACAGACTGTCCTGCTACGGTGATCAGATCGCTGCACGGACCGGGATCAGCCAGACCTTCCTGGGGATCATCCTCTTCTCAACCGTCACCTCTCTGCCGGAGTTAACCGTCTGCATTACCTCCGTCTCTGTGGTCGGAGAGCCGGATTTAGCCCTTGGCAACATATTCGGGAGCAACCTCTTCAACCTCTTGCTGATCGCAGTCTTTGACATCGTTCAGGGAAGGGGAGCCATCCTCGACCTCCTCTCCCCCGGGCATGTCATCGCTGCCAGCATCGGGGTTGTGCTGGCGGGAATCGCCATCCTCGGCATCGGTCTGGAGCTGAGTTTCAACCTGGGGTTTATAGGGCTCGAGAGCATCATCCTGATCCTCGTCTACATGCTGACGGTACGAATCCTCTACCGTCACGAGGTCCTCGGGTCGCCACAAGAGATCGCTGAGGCCCGTGAACCTGCACAGAGCAAAGAGGGGAAACCCCCCTACCTCTTTTTTGCCATCGGCGCCGTGGCGATCGTCGGCGCAGGTCTCTGGCTTTCGGTCACGGCCGATGCCATTGCACAGACGACGGGGTGGGGACGGTCCTTTATCGGAAGTTTTATGCTCGCCGTCATCACCTCGCTCCCGGAACTCGCCGTCGGGATCCCCCTCATCAGGATGGGGGCCTTCAATATGGCCATCGGAAGCCTCTTGGGGAGCAACATCTTTAATATCACTATCATTCCCGTGACCGATCTCTTTTTCATCCGTGGGACCATCTTGACCCACGTCTCCAAGGATCACATGCTGACGGCTGTGTTAGGGATCGTCATGACCAACATCGTCATCGTCGATCTCATCTACCGGGCTAAAAAGGTCCCGTGGCGGATCGGCTGGGGATCCATTTCCCTGATCGCCCTCTACTTCCTGGGGAGCATTACGCTCTTCCAACTGGGAATCCGCTAGACTAAGGCAAAAAACATGTGACATTATGGGAACAACCAACGTTACAGTGGGGACCGCATCGGGGCGTAAGATGAAAACTGCTGTGGCGACCATCACCGATAAGCGATGAGGAGAAGAGAGAAGGAGATCGCCGAGAGAGACGCTATCGAATCGATCATCCGCAGATCGTCCGTCTGTCGGCTCGCCCTCTCCGAGGAGGATCGTCCGTATATCGTCCCCCTCTGCTTCGGGTATCAAGACAACACCCTCTACTTCCACTCCGCCCGTGAGGGGAAGAAACTGGACATCCTCAGGAAGAACAACGCTGTCTGTTTCGAGTTCGATATCGATCACAAGATCATGGAGACCGATAACCCCTGTGGATGGGGTATGCGATATCGCAGCGTCGTTGGATTTGGGAAGGCCTCCATCGTCGATGATCCTGTATTAAAACAACGGGCCCTCAATATCATCGTGCAACACTATGGGGGCAGATCCTTTGCATATCAAGAGGCCACAGTCAAAGACGCACTCATCATCAAGGTCGAGATTGAGCGTATGACAGGAAAACAGTCGGGATTCCCATGATCAGAGTATGCGCTTTCGCATTCCACAGGCATGGTTAGTGATACTTGATTAATTCAAAAATAGAAGTGGTAGCTCACAAGTAAGGCCCTGCCCTTGATCAAAGGGGTCCACATTATCATTGACACACAACCATCTTTTCCCTATACTTCTGACGTCCGAAAGTGACTCTTGTCATAATTTTGTGTTCATCATAAGGATAGAGGTGGCAGGGATGATGCCCCAAGCATGTATCATCGGGACAGGTTCATCAACACCGAAAAGAATACTGGTGAATAAGGATCTCGAAAGCATAGTAGATACCACTGATGAATGGATCACCCGGCGCACCGGCATCAAAGAGCGGCGCATCTCGTCAAAAGGAGAAAGAGAAAACACCACGGATTTGGCCACCCAGGCCGCTTTAAAGGCCATAGAGATGGCGGGGATTTCTCCCGAGAGCCTGGATATGATCGTGGTGGGCACAGTGACGCCGGATCGTCAGTTCCCTTCCACAGCGTGCATGGTTCAACAAGCGCTGAATGCTGACAATGCCGCCGCGTTTGACGTGTCCGCTGGATGTACGGGCTTCCTGTATGCCCTTACCGTGGCAGATAACGCCATCCGATCTGGGACGTGTGGAATCGCGCTTGTATTAGGAGTAGAGCGACTCTCGGCCATTTTAAACTGGCGTGATCGAAGCACATGCGTGCTGCTGGGTGATGGTGCCGGTGCAGTAGTGGTTGCCCCTACGACAGAACAGGATGGAATTCTGTCCACCCATTTGAGATCGGACGGAACGTTCTGGGAACTCCTGTATTCTTCGGACGGAAACTCCTACACCCCCGAAATCCTGCAAAGCATAGAAGACATAAAGCCCTTTCACCTGAGGATGGATGGAAACCGACTTTTCAAGAGGGCAATTGAGTATTTGTCCTCAATTGCCAACGAGGCATTACAACGCAACTCCCTTTCCAGCGAGGACATTGATCTTTTAGTCCCTCACCAGGCCAATATCCGAATTATTCAGGCCACGGCAAAGAACCTGCGTATCCCCATGGAGAAAGTGTATACGAATATCCATAGATATGGGAACACCTCTTCGGCCTCCATACCAATCGCTCTGGATGAGGCCAACTGGGAAGGCCTGCTGAAGAAAGGCGACCATGTGCTTCTCGTCAGCTTTGGGGCAGGCTTAACGTGGGGGGCCTCAATAGTAAGGTGGTCCATTGAGCCGGTTCCTGCAAACGTGCCCCCCAGTCGATTTCAGCCCTTGTGACGAACTCCCGGATAACCTGCGGTCATTGTGTTATGGTCACTAGAAAAGACCTGAATAATCGATTTTACGGTCTCGTCTTAACATACGACAACTCTGATTCATTTATGATCTTACAGCTTAGCCTTCACCCTTATGAGAGGGGAGCGTTTGAACCCCTGAACAGGACATTGATAAGGTGTTCCCGAAGACGATAGCGTGGAAGGAGGACAGGGTCGTCATCCTCGATCAGAGGAGGCTGCCCGAGGAGGAGGTCTATCTCGAGTGCGCTGATGCCGCCGGGGTGGCCAATGCCATCACGACCATGGCCATCAGGGGGGCGCCGGCCATCGGCATCGCCGCTGCCATGGGTCTTGCCCTCGGGGCGTTGGGGATCGACACAAAGGATTATCTCTCTTTTTACCGCGAGCTGGTCTCCATCTGCGATACCTTTAAAGGGACCCGGCCCACGGCCGTCAACCTCCGGTGGGCCCTGGCAAGGATGAAGCGGGTGTGTGAAGCGCATAAAGGGATGGATGTGGAGACCATCAAGGGACGCCTGGTCAGGGAGGCTCTCGCCATCTTAGAGGAGGACGAAGCGATCAACAAGGGGATCGGTGAGATGGGGAAAGACCTCATCCGGGACGGCGATACCATCCTGACCCACTGCAATGCCGGGGCCCTGGCCACCGGCGGATACGGCACTGCCCTGGGGGTAATCAGGCGGGCCTGGGAGGAGAACAAAAGGATCACGGTGATCGCCACGGAGACCCGTCCCCTCCTCCAGGGGGCCCGCCTCACCGCCTGGGAGCTGACAAGGGAGGGGATCCCCGTAACCCTCATCACCGACCACATGGCAGGGTATTTCATGCAGCGGGGTGAGATCGCGCTGGTCATCGTCGGGGCAGACAGGATCGCCCGTAACGGGGATGTAGCCAACAAGATCGGTACCTATACCCTGGCGGTCCTGGCCACGGAGCACGGCATACCCTTCTACGTGGCTGCCCCTCTTTCCACCGTTGACCGGACCATCGAGACAGGAGAGGAGATCCCCATCGAGGAGCGGGGTGCTGAAGAGATCATCGCACCGTGGGGAAAGAAGCTCGCCCCGGAGGGGATCAAGATCGGAAGAGCACACGTCTAACTCCAGTCACATCACGATCTCGTATGCCGT
>CAYQOD010000183.1:0-4323 GCA_964419065.1 uncultured Thermodesulfobacteriota bacterium
AGCTGCCGGTCACTGCCGAGCGGTTATTTATGGCGTTACGGGAAAAGGCCCCAAAATAGGATCGGTACACCCCGAACAAAGCCCCAAACGTGAAGAAACAACTCCTTATCATAGCTACCCTTGATACGAAGGGGAGGGAGGCTGCCTACGTCAAAGAGCGTGTCCGCTCGCTCGGCATCACGCCCGTCCTCATGGATATCGGGACTTTGGGAGAACCGGTAACCAGACCTGATATCACGAGAGAGGAGGTTGTGGCCGCAGCAGGGTATACGCTCGATCAATTTACGAGAGACAACGACCGATCAGGTGCTGTTAACGCTGTCCAGCAGGGGGGGATCATCGTGGCGAGGCGCCTCCTCGCAGAGAGCGGACTCCACGGGGTATTGGGGATGGGTGGTGGCACAGGGACGGCTGTCAGCACCGCCATCATGCGCTCCCTCCCCTTCGGTCTCCCCAAGGTGGTGGTCTCCACGGTGGCCTCCAGAGATGTACGAGAATATGTCGGCACGAAAGACATCGTGATGTTCCACTCGGTGGCGGATATTGCGGGGCTCAACGAATTTCTTCGCCTGATCCTCGGGCAGGCAGCGCATGCGGTGTGCGGCATGATGCGGCAGGGGAGCATGGTTGCTCAGGGGAAACCGATGGTGGCCGTGACCGCCTATGGGATCAATTCCACGTGCGCCCTCCAGGCAGAACCGCTCTTGGCGGCGAGAGGGTACGAAATGATCGCCTTTCACGCCAATGGGTGCGGCGGAATGGCGATGGAAGAGTTTATCGAACAGGGGCTCGTGGCCGGCGTCCTCGACTTTACCCCTCATGAGATCGCCGATGAGATGTTCGGCGGCTACTGTAGGGGGATAGGTCCGGCCCGCCTGGAGACCGCTGGAAAGATGGGGATACCCCTCCTGCTCGCCCCCGGAGGACTGGACAATGCAGTCTTCAGCCCTACATACCCCATGCCTGATCAACTCAAGGGGAGAAAGATACACCCTCATGATATCCGGTTTTGTGTTCGCATGGGACCTGAGGAGATGAGGATATTTGCCCGTATCATCGGCAAGAAACTTAATAAATCCCAAGGGCCAACATACCTGCTTATCCCCACGAGGGGATGGTCTGAAGCGGATAAGCCGGGGATGGAACTGTTTGACCCTGAGGCCAATCAGGTTTTCATAGACGGGCTGAGGGCAATATTGAAGTCTGCTATCCCTATTGAAGAAATGGATGTCCATATAAGCGATCCTGCCTTTGCCCAGCGGGCAGTGGAGGTCTTGGACGGAATGATACAATTACAAAGGGCTTGACATCCGTTCTGATATCCACTAGTCATCGTGTATGCTCAAAGAGTGGCCGTCGATCAAACGCATAGAGGCGTTTGATTGCCCTTTGTTCAACGTCCGTATCGATACCGCCATCTCACCCCGCACTGGCAAGGCACACGACTTCTATGTAATCGATACCCGCGATTGGGCGACCGTTATCCCCTTGACACCGAGATCAGAGGTGGTGATGGTGAGGCAGTTCAGACATGGGGTGAAGGAGGTGACGATGGAGACCCCTGGCGGTCTCGTGGAACAGGGGGATATCCCGTTAGAGGCTGCCCGACGCGAGCTTTTAGAAGAGACAGGGTATAGGGCAAATGATTTGGAGCTCTTAGGCGAGCTTCATCCGCAACCCGCCCTCTTCAACAACCGTTTCTTTGTCTATCTGGGCAGGAATGTGGAGGAGGTAGCCCCTCCGCGTCAGGATGAGGGAGAGGACCTGGAGGTGATCCAGGTGCCCCTGCGGGATATCCCGGGGATGATCAGGAGGGGGGAGATACGGCATGCCCTGGTGCTGGCGGCCTTCCAACTCTTCTTTCTCCATGCGGAAGAGGAGGGGATCCTGTAGTGTCCCCGTGGAGGATATCGGAGAAAAAGGGCGAGTTTGAGGTCTTCGCCCACGTGGAAAGTCTCGGTGACGACCTGCTGGTAATTCTCTGGGGTGGGGAGAGGCCCCATATCGGGGCCATCGGGATGGCCCAACCCCGACCGAGCCTCAGGAATCCCCAGGAGGTCAGCGCCACCAGTTCGGTCTTCACCTTCGTGGGACATAAAGAAGATGTGGTGGCTAAGGGGATGGCAGAAGAGCTGGCGAGGAGGTTACATAGAAAAGTGGTCGTCCTCGCCGGGATGCACTGGGAAGGGTTGCCAGATGAGGGGATCGAGGAGGTCATGGGGATCTGCCAGAGGATCCAGGAGAGGATACTCGAGGAGGTAGGAGAATGACGAAGCGGATTATCGTGGGGATCAGCGGGGCATCGGGTGTTATCTATGGGATACGGCTGCTTGAGGTCTTGAAAGGGCATACGGTGGAGTCCCATCTCATCCTCACCGAGACGGCTAAAACGAACATCCTCCTCGAGACCACCTTTGCTGTAGAGGATGTGGAGGGATTAGCCCATACCGTCCATAGCAATAATGACCTGGCAGCTCCCCTATCAAGCGGCTCCTTCACGACTGATGGGATGGTGATCGTCCCCTGTTCCATAAAGACCCTCTCAGGGATAGCCCATTCATACAATGAGAACCTCTTGATCAGGGCCACCGATGTGACCCTGAAGGAGGGGCGCAGGTTGATCGTGGTGGTGAGGGAGACGCCCCTGCATAAGGGTCACCTTGAATTGATGTACAAGGTCGCTGATCTTGGGGGGATTATCCTGCCCCCCATACCTGCCTTCTACCATGGGCCCAGGGGGATTGAAGACGTGATCGATCATACCATCGGCAAGATATTGGACCTGATGAGAATAGAACACTCCCTCTACAAGAGGTGGGAGGGGGTGGATAAGGCACTATGTTAAGAGGACACACCATTTACTGGAACCCCATCCTCGAAACCCTGTCGCAGGAGAGGCTTCTGGCGCTGCAGCTGAAGAAGTTCAGGCGCATTGTAGACTGGGCCTATCAGAACTCACCGTTTTACCGCAGGCTCTATCAGGAGGCAGGATTGGAACCGGGGGATATAAAGAGCTTGGATGATATCCGCAAGGTGCCCAAGATCGAGAAGGACATGATGAGAGGGGTGCAGCAGCGTGAACCCTTCCCCTACGGGGATATGTTGGCTGTCCCCCCTGAGCAAGTGACCGTCTTCAGACAGACCAGCGGGACCACCGGCACCCCGGTCTACCAAGCCGACACCTGGCAGGATTGGGAGTGGTGGTCTGAATGTTGGTGTTATATCCTCTACGCCCAGGGTTACCGGGATACCGATCGGGTCTTTATCCCCTTCGGCTACAATATCTTTGTGGCCTTCTGGGCTGGTCACTATGCGGCGGAGAAACTCGGCTGTGAGGTGGTCCCCGGAGGGGTTTTGGATACCCAGGCCAGGATCATCAAGATGCAGGAACTTCGGTGCAATGCCTTCATGGCCACCCCCACGTATGTCCTCGGGATGGCGGATGCAGCAAGAAACAAACTGGGGATCAATCCAGTCAAAGACCTCGCCATCGAAAAGATTACGTGCGCCGGCGAACCAGGGGCAAGCATCCCGACCACCAAGAAGAGGATGGAGGAGGCATGGGGGGCCAAGGTCTATGACCATATCGGCGCTACGGAAATCGGTGCCTGGAGCTATGAGTGCACGGAGCAACCAGGGGGGTTGCACGTCAATGAGGCCTTCTTCCTTGTGGAGATCGAAGATATTGAGACAGGGCAACCCATAACCGAACCAGGCAGGGATGGGAAGGTGGTCATCACCGCCCTGGATCGTATCGCCAAACCCTGCATCAGGTTCGACTCCAAGGACGTGATCCGGTGGGCTGACCGTCAGTGCGACTGTGGGAGGACCTTCCGCCTCATCGATGGAGGGGTGGTGGGGCGCGCTGACGACATCACGAAGGTGAAAGGGGTTCTCTTGGCCCCCACGGCTATTGAAGAGGTGGTCAGGAGCATCCCCGAACTGGGGAGTGAGTATGAGGTGATCGTGAGCAAGCAGGGTGATATCGATGACATCCTCTTAAAGGTAGAGATTATCCCGGGCAAGGAGGGGGAACAGGGATCGATCCTCTCCCTTTTGAAGGATCAGTTGCGAGTGAAGACCAACCTGGGCTATCGGATAGAGTTTCATCCCCATGGTTCTTTGCCCAGGTATGAGGTAAAGGCCAAGCGGTTCAAGGACCTGAGGAAGAAGGGAGGCTGATATGACGGATTGGGATATTAAGGAGATTGATGAACGTATCCACCAGATGCGTCAGCTCGCTGAGGAGTTGCGAGAGCGAGCCGGAGGGGTCCAGGCGGTGGAGCGGAATCTGGTTCGCATCCTGGCCAGTATCAAGATGTT
>CAYQOD010000184.1:0-4293 GCA_964419065.1 uncultured Thermodesulfobacteriota bacterium
CTTCATCGGTCATCCCCTCGCTGATGGGGGTACCATCTGGTCCCAAGACCGTTACTTCCACACCCTTAGCCGGTGCGCCGTCGGAGAAGAAGACCTCCACGTGGATGGTGCTCTCCACCTCCCAGTAGGCCATCATACCATGGGCAAGGGCAGAGCAAGGGAAGATGAACACGGCAAGAAAAATCAGAAGAAAAAACCCCTTCATTGCAGCACCTCCGGTTTGACCTTGAGAAGAAAGACGGTAGTAAAACCGGCAATGAGGCCCTCTATGACCATTACCGGCAGATGGGCCGCGAGGGCGAGCTTCACCACCCCCCAGAACTCCTCTCCACTGGCGAGGAGACAGATGCTGAGGGAAATCAATGCCACAAACACCCCTATGGCCCCGGCCAGGAACCCGAAGAGAAAGTCCCGATGCTTGAGAGAAATCCTGCCTCGCAGTTTAAAAACACCGAAAGCCACCAAGGCCCCCAGGCCCATGTTGAAGGTGTTCACGCCGATGGTGGTCAGACCCCCATGTTGGAAGAGGAGGGCCTGGAGTGCGATGCCCACGAGGATGGAGAGAGAGGCACCCCACCCCAGGATGATCCCACAGAGGCCATTGAGGATCAGGTGGACGCTGGTGGGGCCGATGGGCACGTGGATGAGGGAGCCCACAAAGAAGGCCGCCGTCATGATGGAGATCTTCGGGACCTCTTCCGGGGTGACCCGGCGCAGGCAGAAGGCCGTCATGCCCCCTGTGGCCACATATCCGCTTACCCAGACCTGCGTGGCGAGCACGCCATCGGCGATGTGCACCTTATCTCTCCTTCATGTCGTAGACCCGCACCCACATGACGGCCCCGATCTCCACGGGATACTCCTTCCCCTTGTGTTTGAGCCTCTTGGTATCTTCACTGAGGGCGGCAAACCCCCACCATCCGGCCCAGGGCATGGCATAGGCGAAGACACCACTCTGGTCGGTCTTAATCACCTGCGTAACGAAGGGAGCGGCAGGCGCCTCGTATCGGCCCTTTTCATTATAGTATTCCACCTCGACCTCGGTAAAGGGTGCGGGTTTCCCGTTGACCTTGACCAACCCCCTAAAGACATTGCCCGAGTAGAGGCCGTAAGGCCTGGTCAGGGGTATGATCTCCGTCTTCAGTCCCGCTTCCGTATACCATCCCTCTTCCAGGCCGAAGGCGTTCACCACCACCTTGGTGTAGTGGACGATGAACGTCTCCTCCGTCGGCTCCCAGTAGGGCTGCGGCTCTACATAGAAGAGGTAATCACCCGGACGTCCGAGCTTGAAATCGGTCCGCCATGCCCCATGCCCCTTGATCTTCACTGGTTTCAGGGTTGGCACCAGGTCTGTCCTATCTTTGCCCCGGTATATGACGCCAAATTTGGCCGGTTTCACCATGTCCATCACTTCCCCTTCAAAGGGGTGGATGAACATCAACAGCAGGGAGATGGTGCGGCCCTCCGATTGTGCCACCATATCGTCGGAGGGGATGATCATCCCGAAGTGGGCCCTAGCCACACCAGAGGTGAAAAACAAAGATACCGCGGTAACGATAACTGCTACTATCATCCTTACCCTTTGATCTTTCATCATGGCTTTTCCTCCTCAAACAATATTTTCATCCATGGGTGCTATCTGCGTCGGTTAGGTAGCTAACCGGTACTGGACCTTGGCTATCTCGCAATCCAATGGACATCAAAAATGGCCTTCCTGTCCCATTTCTCCCATAACCACCACGTTATCTGCTTAACTTCTGCCCAATATTCTGGAGTAAATTTCCCTTCCTTCTTAAATCGTTGCACGGCATCATCAATCTTAGCTTCTAATCGCGACCGGTACTTTTTCTTTAAGGTGAGACGGAGGGTCTTACCATTATAGCTAAAAACCGCTGCATAGTTGCTTTTTGATTCGTCAACCTTGAGTGCCCCCCACCCGTAGGAACAGAGAGTAGAAGCCATGAGCCCATCATTGATGCACCTGAGGGGGTATTTCCCAGCCCCTGCTTCGGAGACTATCTCCATCTTCTTTCTCGGGGCATTGAGGAGTTCCATGGCGTACATCCCCATCTTCGTTCCAATAAGGGTATACGCACCGATGTGCCCGTGAATCTCATGGGTGAGGATAGAGGCCTCAAACTCTTCCCTGCCATACTTTTCAACAATTTCCCGATGAATCAGATCCTCAATCTCCTGGATGTAAGTTCCATCCTGAAGGGGTAACCCATTATTGAAGCTCAAGAGGCGAGTGGTAATTCTATCACCAGCTTGTCCTGCATAGCCAACGAAACAGTAGATCGTGCATAATGTTAATACCATAAAGACCAAACCTGTCTTCTTCATATTTACACCTCTTTGGCTATTATGGATTTAGAATCTTTTATTTCTTGATAGCTTTCTAGATCTACCTGTGGTCAGATGATCTCTAGAATTCAGTATTATCTCCCTCCTTTCTTTTTTTTGTGTGCCCCTGGCCTTCAAAATGAAAAAGACCAGAGAAATGCCGACCTTCTGGTCGTCTCTCCGGCCTTCATGGCCTCTTTTCGAATTTGGTCTTTTCTATCACATACTCTTTCCCTTGTCAACCCCTAAATAATGAAAAAGGGCTTAAGCGTCGCCTATTCTTGACAAAAGAGAAAAGAGGGGGATATAGTACCCCTCACGTGAAGGGAGCGACATTAGCATGATGACGAAAAAGTGGCGCCGGAGGTGGGAGGCTATTGGTGAGAAGCTGACCTTCATCGTTGCCCCTCCCTTCGTCCTCCTGCTCAGGCTCATCCCCTTATCCTGGATCTATCCCCTGGGCAGGGCGTTGGTACGTCTGGGTCGCATCGGTCTGAGGAGGAGGGAAAAGATTGTGCTGGCCAACCTGAAATTAGTCTTTGGTGAACGAAAGCGTGAAGAAGAGATGGAGGCCATCTATCAAGAGTGCCTCACGAGAACGATTACCGGATTTCTTGAGTCGTTAAAATTCTGTTTCCTTCCGTCAAGGGTGGCGAAGGAGCGCATCGAGATCATAGGGAAGGAAAACCTTGATGGATCCCTCCGAGATGGGAAGGGGATCATCGCCATCAGCGTCCATTTGGGTAACTTTCCCCTCATTGCGTTCAGACTGGGCCTGGAAGGCTATCCTGTTGCGTTGATCATTAAAGATCCAAAGAATAGATATCTCGCCCAGCTGTACAACCGCTATAAAAATAAGGCAGGCATGGAACTAATCGATGTGGGAAGGACGAGACTAGCAACCCAACATTCCCTGCAACAGCTGCGACAGGGGGGTATCATCTGCCTCTTGCTAGACCAAAACCCCCCCTACGCCGACATCATGGTCGATTTCTTCGGGTACCCCGTTCCCTCTTATAAGGGACCGGTAGTTTTGAGCGTAAGGACAGGGGCCTCTATTCTACCCATGTTTATCGTGGCAGATAAAGATTGGAGGCATAAACTCATCGTTGAAAAACCCCTCACCCTGAAGATAACCGAGGATAAGGAACGGGATGTCGCCCACAATCTGACACGTCTGATGAAGATCTGCGAGGGATATATCAAACGCTACCCTGAACAGTGGTGGTGGTGGCACCGGAGGTGGAAAAGGCATATAGATTATAAGCGTCTATAAACTCTGCCTTTACCCGCAAAATGAAAGGAATTCTTCTCCCAAAGAGTCGCTAAAAAGTGTTCAAGGGTTCGAGGATTCATGGCTCCGTAGAATCCTTGACCCCTGGAATCCTCGAACCCTAACTTTAAAACCCGCTCAACTCCATGAAGAGGAAGCTGTCCATGATCTCCTCTCTGAAGAGCTCCATCACCCGGTTTCTTACCTCGAAGAACTGATCACTCTCGGTCACCTTGTAATCGCGTGGACGGGGGAGGTTGGTCTCGATCACCTCCACCACCCGCGCAGGCCTCTTGCTGAAGACCACCACCTTGTCGGCCAGATAGACTGCCTCGTGGATGTTGTGAGAGATGAAGAGGATGGTCACCCCGGTCTTTTCCCATACCTCCATGATCTTGTCGTGCATGTAGAGGGTCGTCTGGAAGTCGAGGGAGCTGAACGGCTCATCCAGCAGGAGGATGTCGGGCTCGTAGATGAGGGCCCTGAGGATGCCGAGCATCTGCTGCTGTCCCCCGCTCAGCTCGTAGGGGTAGGCGTCCTCCCGCACGCTCATATCGAGCCGCCAGAGAAACTCATCCACCTTCTTCCTCCGCTCCCGATGTGGGACCCCATCGAGCTCCAAGGGGACCATGAGGTTTCCCAGGCAGGTGCGCCAGGGGTAGAGGGATTCCCGGTAG
>CAYQOD010000185.1:0-4248 GCA_964419065.1 uncultured Thermodesulfobacteriota bacterium
GTCGCAGTAAGGATCGTCTTCAAAGATGATCAGGTCGTATTCTTCCGCCAATTGGAGCAATCTCACGCGCCGTTTGAGGCTGAGGGTTACTCCCGTTGGATTCTGAAAATTTGGGATTACGTAGATGCCCTTCACGCGCCTCCCCTGAGCAGTAAGCCCCCTCAGGACCGCGGCCAGGTACTCGGTGTCTAACCCCTCCTCGTCCACCCTCACCCCTGTCGTCTCCCCCCCGCATGACCTGATGGCCCCAACGCCTCCAAAATAGGTCGGGAGTTCCACGATCACCACATCCCCGGGGTCGATCAGGATACGGCAAGCAAGGTCCATGGCCTGCGCTGATCCATGGGTGATGAGGATTGCATCCGGGTCTACACGGATGCCATCATTATTCTCAGCGAGGCGGCTCAGCTCACTGCGCAACTCTGTGAGTCCCTCGGTCATGCCGTACTGGAGCACCCGGTCTGCCTTCTCCCTCAGGAGGGTCACCGTGATATCCGATATCTCCTTGCCGGGGAAAACCATCGGGTCAGGCCACCCTCCGGCAAGGGATCGGATGTTTGAACGGCCGATGAGCTTGCAGATCTCCCGTATGGCCGAGGGCTGGCTGCCCTGCGCCGTCTTGGAGAGAAGGGGGGTTATGTCTCGCGAACGTGCCTCTTCCATAGCATTTTCTAGTGCGAATGAAGATGAGAGGCCGCCACAATGCCGATGCCTGCCGTGGTGAGGGTGTCGGCCGTTTTGTTCAGCGCAATGTGCTTCTCAATATAGTTACGCTCGAATTTTTCCATCAGTCCGCTCTGGAGGACCTCGGACTTCGGCATGAAGTAGTCTAAAATGTCAGAGGGATGGTCAAGGGTCTCTTCTACCTCAGGATCGCCCCCCTCATGCTTTGCCGCAACATTGGGGACATCCTTTGCCACCTCAACGAGCTCCTCCCTCCGGTTGTAGGGTTGCTTTACAATGGATTTCCAGGCCTCGGTGATGTGATGCTCAAAACGCACCACCTCTTCAAGTCCGAGCATCTTGCGGATCCAGGCAGCCTGACGGATGGTGTCGTTATTGACGGAGTTGGAGAGATTAAACCCGATGAGAGAGGTTGTACCGTCTTCGCGGGAAAACATCTGTGCGGTCATGAGTGTCCAGAGGATGGCAAAGGGATTGTCGTTGCCCATATAGACCGATATCTTAAACTCATTATCCACCCCAAGCTTGTGGAGCATATAGGCCACAAGGATGGTCCCCGCGTTGATGTTTAACACTTGTCGGATGCCGTAGGTCGTGTAGTAATTGAGGTACTCATCGAGCCATTTGATCGGATAGTGGTTGGGTTGTCCGATCCCCCCAAAGTAGCCGGTAATGGTCTCAGGGCCGCAGATGTGGATATTGGAGCCGTCAATCCCCTTGGTGTCGAGGGTCTCAACGTAGCTCGCCCCCACGATCTGCATGGCAGCGGCCACGGCGAGGGTATCTCCTTGGTCCTCCACCTGCTCTGCCATCTTGCGGACCCGGATAAAGCGGCCTGGCATGATCTCGCGCCTTTCAATAGCCCTCTTAGCCTCGGAGATGAACCATGGGAAGTACTGGAGGGCGCTGATCTCAAGCGTGACGGCGTTCTTTTGATTGATAGTGATTGTGGAGGCCTTCTTTCCGAGGACACGTTCGTAGTACTCAGCCATGGAAGGGAAATTCTTCTTGTCCCGCTGTACAAAGAGCCAGTGGATGTCTTTAAGATAGGGAGACCCCTGTGCCTCAAGGCGCTTGAGAAGATTTTCAAGTTTGCGAGCCTCTGCGGCCTTGCGGTTGATCTCATCAGGCCCGCCGTATCGCTCAACCACCTCCATCAGTGCATTGATGAGGGGATTGTGTGGATCGGTAAGCAGGCTGTTGATTTCGCGTAATCTCTCCTTTGGTATCCTCAGGAGATCCCTTTGATCAGCCATGGTGCCACCTCCTATCAGGGCAAAACATATAAGACAGACTGCCCTATGTGGTCTTAATCATTCTTTTGAATTTCTCCTCTTCCCCCTCCAGCATGCGATAGCAGTGCTCCTCTGATGGAAAAGCACCAGCGCGGACATCTGCGCAATAGGCCTTCATCGCCTCGATGATAACCTCGGCAACGTTGGCGTATTTCTTGACGAACTTGGGCGTGAAGGCCTGGAATTGACCGATCATATCCGACACAATCAGCAATTGACCGTCACACCCAGACCCTGCCCCGATGGACACGGCAGGGATGTCCAGAGACCTCGTGATGTACGTCCCCACTTCGGGCGGCACAGCCTCAAGGAGGATCATGTGGGCGCCTGCCTCTTGAACAGCCAGGGCATCCTCAACGAGGAGTTTGGCTGATTCCGCGGTCCTGCCCTGTGCCTTATGGCCGCCCAACTGACCGGAACTCTGCGGGGTCAAACCGATATGCCCCATGACCACGATCCCGGCCTCTACAATGGCCTTGATCTGGGGAGCAATCCTCACCCCTCCCTCCAATTTGATGGCATCGCATTCGGCCTCCTTAAGAAAGCGGCCGGCGTTCTCCACGGCCTTCTCAACGGAACCCTGATAGGCCATAAAGGGCATATCCCCTATCACAAAGGTATTAGGCGCCCCCCGTCGGACGGCGCCGGCGTGGTAGATCATTTGATCCATGACGACCGGGATAGTGCCCTTGTACCCATACACGCACATCCCGAGGCTGTCGCCCACGAGCAGCATATCCAGCCCCGCAGCCTCAGCGAACTGGGCGGTAGGGTAATCATAGGCCGTGAGAAAGGTGATCTTCTCTCCCCTTCGCTTCATCTCATAGAAGTCATGAATCGTCTTCTTTTGGGGCATGATGAACTCCTCCTCATCTATGATTTGTGCTTTGTCTTTTCCTTACCCTGCTGTCGATGGGCCCTCTCATTGATCAGGTCGCCAATGGGCCAGCCCTCATCCGGTTTGATCTCAGAGAAGATCAGGAAAGTCTCTGACTTGCCCACCCCCGGAATGGAAGCTATGTCGGCCTTCACGAGTTGACCAAGCCTGTTGAGGTCTTCAACCGCAACATGGAGCAGGTAGTCGAACCGACCTGTCAAGTGATAGCATGCCCGCACGTGAGGGACCTCCTGTATACCCGTTTCGAACTTCTCGATAACATCTACGTCATGACGGTCGAGGGTGACCACAATAAACGCCTGGATACTCAGCCCCACATTCCTGGGTTCAATGATGGCGCGATAGCCCCGTACAAGCCCGCGTTCTTCGAGGCGGCGAATCCGCTCAAGCATGGTTGAAGGGGCCATGCCCAGCTCTCTGGCTATTTCGGCGTTTTTGACCCGTGCACTCGATTGCAGCGCTTGCAGGATTCTCAGGTCAACCTCATCCATTGGTTCACTTTTTCCTTGTACTAAGTGATTCTCTATATTTCATTATATTGCGTATATTATTCTGATGTCAAGCAGAAATTATATCAAATATTCCGCATATTGATTAATATTCCGAATATTATGCGGATTCGATGCTAGTCATAGAAGCAAGGGTATCCTGATAGAATCACCGTTGTTAAAGAGCAATAGGGATTAAGAACCGATTTTTGGCCAAAAGAAGGAGCGGGTTATGGAGGGGTAGGTTTGTGGATAGAATGACAATTTTTGTTGGCGGGAATCCTCCTATTAACGATCTGGCTTACCTGCCGCCGACTAAAACAGAACATACTGACGATGAACAGCAAGGCTACCAACGAAAGAGAACCCCTGAATCACGCCAGGGCGAGGCGATAAGGTGCAGTCGCTGGTTATGTGTGCCGTACTATATTTCTTCAAATCGGCTTTTCTCGATATTCTTCTTAACCTTGTCCGGATGGAAAATCCTCCCGTTCATCGTAATATAGACACCGTCAGGTAAGGTTTGAACCGCAGCGACGGCACAGCCAATATTGAAGATGGCATCAGTGACCCGAAATTTCGCAGGTTCAAGGGACCCGGTAAGGACAATGGTCTTCCCCGGGAGCCCTTGGAGGGCCTTTGCCGTCTCAATCATCGTGTCGGTACCGTGGGTAATGAGGATTCGTTTCTCTGACGCTGCTTCAATCGTCCTGCGAACTAAGTCTCGATCTTCATCGGTCATATCGAGGCTGTCTTTCTGAAGAATTGATTGCACATCATAGTCAAAGGTAACGTTTGATTCCCTCAAGACCGTCACGATCTGCGGTTCACCCACCTGGAACTCACTCTTTGCGTCGAAATAGACCTTGTCGATAGTCCCGCC